>JABDAV010000126.1:0-5108 GCA_013289015.1 Bacteroidota bacterium
TTAAAGGAGAAAAGCAGGTACAAACAACAGGCAGTAATCTGCCCGCCTCTGAAATGCCTTTGAATAAATTTATTGCATATGCGGGCGTGTGTGGCAGGAGAGAAGCTGCGATATTGGTGAAGGAGGGGAAAGTAAAAGTGAACAATGATTTTGTGTACGAACCCGGCTTTAAAGTTTCGGCAAATGATAAAATTGTATTCAATGGTAAACAATTGTACCTGCAAAAAAACCTGGTGTATATTTTATTGAATAAGCCGAAAGATTATATCACTACGGCAAAAGACACTCATGGCCGCAAAACAGTTTTTGAATTGATTGAGAGTTCAACACAGGAGCGTGTTTTTTCCGTTGGCAGGCTGGACAGAAATACAACTGGCGTTCTATTGCTTACCAACGATGGCGAATTAACGCAAAAACTTACACATCCTTCTTTTGAAGTAAAAAAAATATACGAGGTGAAACTGGATAAGCCTTTGCTTAAAAAAGATATGGATGCGATTGTTGATGGCATTGAGCTTGAAGATGGTTTTATTGCTGCTGATATGATCAGTTATGCAGACATAAAAGACAAGTCGTTGGTTGGCATTGAAATTCACAGCGGGCGTAACCGCATCGTGCGCCGCATTTTTGAACACCTGGGTTATGATGTGAGAGGTCTTGACAGGGTGTTGTTTGCCAATCTCACAAAAAAAAATGTTGAGCGTGGCAAATGGCGTTTTCTAAAGGAAAAAGAGGTAAGGCTTTTAAAATATATGAACCAAAGTTTTGTGAAGAAGAAACCTGAAGCTGAAAGTAAAAAAAGTAAATAATGAAGTACGAAGTGATCTTTGAAAATGATTACATGATTATTCTCAATAAACCTTCAGGATTATTAAGCATTCCTGATCGTGAAGGAAAAGAAGTTTCTTTAAAGCAATTATTACAGGAAAAATATGGAGAAATTTTTACGGTGCATCGTTTGGATAGAGCAACAAGCGGTGTGATAGTTTTTGCAAAAGACGAATCAACACATAAACAACTTTCGCAGCTTTTTGAAAATCGCGAAACAGAAAAAATATATTACGGGTTAGTGCATGGAAGTGTTTCGCCTGCTAACGGAAAAATTGAAGAACCAATTGCTCTGCATCCTTCAGGCAATAGCAAAATGTTTATTCATCAAAAAGGCAAACCTTCGCTCACAGAATATGAAGTGCTCGAAGATTTTAAACGTTTCAGCTGGGTGAAATTTAAGATACTTACCGGGAGAACACACCAGATACGTGTGCATGCACAGTTTATGGGTCACAGTATTGTGTGTGATGAATTGTATGGTGACGGCCAGCCGTTTTTTCTTTCTTCGATCAAGAAAAAATATAACCTTAGTAAATCAGAATTGGAAGAAAGATCAATACTTGCAAGATTAGCTTTACACAGCGCTTCGCTTAAGTTTAATTTAAATGATGAAGATTATTTTTTTGAAGCACCTATACCAAAAGATCTGCGAGCTTTGTTGCAACAATTGAGAAAATTGATTTGAAAATCTACAGCTGCTTGCAAGCCTATGACGACAGCACTCATTTAGTACATACACAGGGGGTGATCCAAACTATAAAACAATTTTACTGCAATAAACCTTAACCACGCTGCTCAACACATCCTACACTTCGTGTTTTAATTTTTTTGTGACACTTACTAAAACAACGACCAAATAATTAATCTATAACGAAAAAAGCAGGCTTGTTTTACTACTTTGCGATAATTACTACTACCACAATCATAATCAGCAAATAAAGAATGAACTCAATTGCTTTTGTTGACACAGAGATTGAGCCGGAAAGCAAGAAGATTCTTGACATAGGAAGTATCAGGGATAACGGCAATTGCTTTCATTCAAATTCAATTGCAGAGCTTAGTGAGTTTCTTAAAGACACACAATTCATTTGCGGACATAACATTTTCAACCACGACTTAAAATACATTCAGAAAGCAGTTGACGATGCAGGCATAAACCTTTCAAACATCATAGACACTTTATTCCTCTCTCCGCTCTTATTTCCGACCAGGCCATATCACGCTTTACTTAAAGACGATAAGCTTCAAACAGAAGACATCAACAATCCACTAAATGATTCTATAAAAGCCAGGGACCTTTTCTTTGATGAGGTTGCGGCATTTCAACAAACAGACGAAACACTAAAACAAATTTTTTATTTGCTTTTGAATAACAAAAAGGAGTTCCATTCCTTTTTTCATTTCATTGCATACAATAACAATACCTCAAACCTTGAAAATTTAATTCTGAAAAAATTCAATTCTGAAATTTGTGAACATGCAGACATCATAAAGATAATTTCAGACTACCCGATTGAATTAGCTTATTGTTTGGCACTCATAAATTGCCGGAATCGTTATTCAATTACACCGCATTGGGTGCTGAAAAATTATCCGGAAGTTGAACGGATAATGTTTGCTTTAAGAAATAAGCCATGTCTTGGTGGTTGTAAATATTGCAATCAGATGTTGGATATTCACAAAGGGCTTAAAAGATATTTCGGTTTTGAAGCTTACAGAACTTATGCTGGTGAACCTTTACAGGAGAAGGCAGTCAAGGCAGCAGTTGACAACAAATCAATCTTAGCAGTGTTTCCAACCGGCGGCGGTAAATCAATTACATTCCAGGTTCCGGCTTTAATAAGTGGGGAAAATGAAAAAGGTTTAACAGTAGTTATTTCTCCTTTACAATCGTTGATGAAAGACCAGGTTGATAATCTTGAAAAAAATGGAATTACAGAAGCTGTTACAATAAACGGGTTGCTTGACCCGATTGAAAGAACTAAATCAGTTGAAAGAGTGGAAGATGGTTCGGCATCTATTCTTTATATATCACCAGAATCTTTGCGTTCAATAACAATTGAAAGATTATTATTGGGAAGAAAGATTGCTCGCTTTGTTATTGATGAAGCACACTGTTTTTCTTCATGGGGACAGGATTTCAGGGTTGACTATTTATACATTGGAGATTTCATCAAATCAATCCAGGAAAAGAAAAATCTTGAAGATGGAATTCCTGTTTCCTGCTTCACTGCAACAGCAAAGCGAAAAGTCATTGAAGATATCAGGAATTACTTCAAAGAAAAACTTTCAATAGAATTAGAAATTTTTAGCTCCATCGCTTCAAGAACAAATCTTAAATATAAAGTTTTTGAAAAAGGTGATGAAGAAGAAAAATATAATGTAGTGAGAGATTTGATTAAAGAAAAGGATTGCCCCACTATTATCTATGTTTCACGAACACGGAAAGCATACAAACTTGCCGAAAAATTAACCGAAGAAGGATTTATTGCAAAGCCATATCACGGCAAGATGGATGCGAAGGAAAAAACAGCAAACCAAAATGCTTTCATATCGGGTGAAGTTCCAATCATGGTGGCGACTTCTGCATTCGGAATGGGTGTTGACAAGAAAGATGTTGGAATGGTGATTCATTATGAAATTTCCGATTCACTTGAAAATTACATACAGGAGGCAGGCAGGGCAGGGCGGGATGAAAACATCACAGCCGATTGTTTTGTATTGTTTAACGAAGAAGACCTCAGTAAACATTTTATACTGCTCAATCAAACCAAACTTAATATTAAAGAAATTCAGCAGGTTTGGAAAGCGATAAAAGATAATACTACGAAGTTTAAGTTAAAGCTTTCAAGTTCAGCATTGGAGATTGCAAGAAAAGCAGGTTGGGATGATAACATTGTTGAGATTGAGACAAGAGTAACAACCGCAATTGCCGCGTTGGAAGATGCCGGCTATTTGAAACGGGGACAGAATATGCCAAGAATTTTTGCAAACAGCATTTTATCAAAAACGGCGCAGGAAGCAATTGAAAAAATAAATGCTTCACAACGATTTAATGAGAAGCAGAAGGAGAAAGGAATCAGAGTTATTAAAAAACTTTTTTCCAGTAAAACCAAAAAAGAATCAAATGATGAAGAAGCCGAATCACGAATTGATTACATCTCCGACCATTTGGGAATTGTAAAAGAGGAAGTAATAAACATTGTGAACCTGCTTCGGGAGGAAAAAATATTAGCTGATGCAAAAGATTTAACAGCATTCATCAGGAAAGGTGAAAATAAAAAGGGTTCACTTAATATCGTTGAGGCGTTCAGCAGGATTGAAAAATTTTTGCTTCCAGTTTTTGAAGAGCAGGAAAAAACATTTAATGTCAAGGAACTGAATGAAGAGGCGGAGACAAAAGGTTGTAAAGATGTAACACCAAACCAGATTAAGACCATCATCAACTTTTGGGCAATCAAAAATTGGATTAAGCGGCAGAATCAGGAGTATTCAAAGAATCATGTTACAGTGCTTTGCATTCAGCCAAAACATTCTTTGGAAGAAAAATTGGAGAAGCGCCATGAGTTGGCAAAATTTATTGTTGAATTTCTCTACGAAAAAAGTAGATTGAACATTACAGAAAATGAAATTGAGAAAGAAGAAGTGCTGGTTGAGTTTTCTGTTCACGAATTGAGGGAAGAGTTTGAAAAGCGGCTCGCTCTTTTTGAAATGAAAGTTACCCTTGATGATGTTGAAGATACTCTTTTCTATTTATCAAGAATTGAAGCAATAAAAATTGAAGGTGGATTTTTGGTTGTCTATAACCGCTTGTCAATTGAACGGGTTGAACAGAACAACTACAAAAAATACACAAGCGAAGACTATCAAAAGTTAAATCAGTTTTACGAAAACAAAGTTCAGCAGATTCATATTGTTGGTGAGTATGCCAAGAAAATGATTAGCGACTATAAAGGTGCTATACAATTTGTAGATGATTACTTTCAATTAAATTATAATTCCTTTCTAAAAAAATATTTTCCAGGAAGCAAGCTGGATGACCTTAAACTCAAAATAACCCCCACTAAATTCAAACAGTTATTCGGAGAGCTTTCACCAACACAATTGAAAATTATAAAGGATAATGAAACAAAATACATTGTTGTTGCGGCTGGACCCGGAAGCGGCAAAACAAGGGTATTGGTTCACAAATTAGCATCGTTGCTTTTAATGGAGGATGTGAAACATGAACAGTTACCTGCTTCCCGTTTTTCAAAAGCAGCCCTGAAATTTGAAAC
>JABDAV010000126.1:5118-7816 GCA_013289015.1 Bacteroidota bacterium
GAGCTTCAGCGACTGAATTTAAAAAACGATTGCTCAAACTTATTGGCAACGCAGCGAATTATATTGAGATAAAAACCTTCCACTCTTATTGTTTTGACTTGTTGGGTAAAGTGGGAAGTTTAGATAAATCTGACTTAATTCTCAAAAACACGGTCGAAAAAATAAAGAACAATGAAGTTGAAATGAGCCGAATTACTAAAACTGTTTTAGTAATTGATGAAGCGCAGGATATGAGTGAAGATGAATTCGCCTTGATAAATGTGCTGATGGCAAAGAATGAAGATATGAGAGTGATAGCCGTTGGTGATGACGACCAGAATATTTATGCCTTCAGGGGATCAGATTCAAAATATTTGCAACAGTTTATTACAGATAAACAAGCAACCAAGTATGAACTTATTACAAATTACAGAAGCAAAAGTAACATGGTTGCTTTCACTAACCAGTTTGTTGGAACGATTCACAGGCGGTTAAAGGAAACTCCAATTATTGCCAGCCAAACTGACAATGGAAATATTACGATAGTGCATTACACAAGTGGAAATCTCATTACTCCTTTGGTGAATGATATACTTTCAACAGGACTTGCAGGCACTACTTGTGTGCTTACACAGACAAACGAGGAAGCGTTTCAAATTTCAGGGCTGCTTTTGAAAAACGGGAAGCAGGTAACCCTAATTAAGTCGAATGATAGCTCCAAGAAAAATAATAGCTTCAATTTATTTAATCTTTACGAAATAAGATTTCTATTAGACCAATTGAATAAATATAAAGACTTAGTAACAATTAGCGATGATGTTTGGGCAAATGTAAAAAGAGAATTGAGAGATAAATTTCAGCGAAGTAATAAGTTGGAACAGTGCAATAATATCATTAAAGATTTTGAAGCAACCAATCCAAAGAAAAAATACAAATCAGATTTAGAAGTTTTCATTCGTGAATCTAAACTTGAAGATTTCTACAATGAAACCGGTGAGACAATTT
Source organism: Bacteroidota bacterium (assembly GCA_013289015.1). Taxonomy (GTDB): domain Bacteria; phylum Bacteroidota; class Bacteroidia; order Chitinophagales; family Chitinophagaceae; genus Parafilimonas. The sequence continues at coordinate 6,103 of JABDAV010000126.1, forward strand.
TTGTTTCCACAATTCATAAAGCAAAGGGAAAAGAGTTTGACAATGTTTTTATCATGCTTGAAAACTTTAATTCTGCAACCGATGAAGCAAAACGACTACTATATGTTGCAATGACAAGGGCAAAACACAACTTGGCAATTCATTTAAACGGAAATTATCTTGACAATATTACAGCAGAAAATCTGGAGAGAATTGAAGATACAGAAACGTATTTACCGGCAAGCCAGTTGGTAATGCACTTAACACACGAAGATGTAAATCTTGGATATTTTGAATTTGTTCAGTACCGGCTAAAGGCATTGATGAGCGGGGATTTGCTTATCAAGGCAGTTGAGGGCTACGCAAATGCAAATAGAGATTTGGTTTTGAAGTTTTCTAAAAAATTCATTGAAGTACTAAATGCTCAGGAAAGAAAAGGATATCAACTCAAGGAGGTAAAAGTGAACTTTATTGTTTACTGGAAAAAGGAAGATTCAGAACAAGAAATAAAAATTATTTTACCAGAACTTTATTTTGAAAGATAAATTGAACTGCTTGTCATTAGGTTAACACAGCATTACAGGACGACGCACCGCTCAATTCATTTTCTTTTTAAGGTGGCTTACCTGTTCCTGTAAATTGTTTACCAAACCCGCAAGCTGGTTCACATCCCAACGTTGTTGTGTATTTGCTTTTGTGATGATCATCTGTGCTTTCCAAACTTCAAGTATATCGTCTGGATTAACATTATACGGCTCATATTGAGGATTGTCGCTTATCAGCGTGAGCTTATTTTTATAGCGGTTGTTCTTCATGATGCGTTTGTAAACAATGCCTTCATTTTTGGAAACCACTATATAAGTATTGTTTGCTTTTACATCATCCATTGCAGCAACTCTTTCGCCAACAATTACACTACCGCTTGGAGTAGGCAACATACTATCACCCACAATTTCAAAAGCGCGGTATTCACCCGGCGCCAGCATAGGCAGTGTAAATGTATTCAGCTCATCTATAAATTCAGGATCAGCGTAGCCGGCCAGGTAACCTGCGGTAGCTTTTACAGGCACAAACTGGATCTCGTTAATATCACCTTGCAATTTTAATTGCCTGCGTTTATCAACATAAGCTCCGCCTTTTTTTAGTGAAGAAAGATCTTTAAGCAATAATTCATCAAGACTTAATTTAAAGATGCTGCATAAATTTTCAAGTACATCCAATCTTGGTTCAGCACGCGCTTCTTCATAAGCCCCTATAAGCGAACGCTTGATCTTTAGTTTATGTGCAAATTCTTCCTGCGTCCATCCGCGCAGCCTGCGTAAATGTTTCAAATTTTTTCCTGCATAACTCATAGCTAAGCGTTTTAGCACGCAAATTACTAATTAATTTAGTTGGTAAAAAATTTTCTTCAGATTTTTTTAATATATGGTTTACAAAGACTGATAAAATTTCCATATGATATGTTTTGAAAATAAAGGCCATAGCGTAATAAAGATCACACTATGGCCGCATGGGGGCAAGGATGAAATCAATCCTTGATTGGTTTTTTATCACCCAACAATAAAACTTCGTTCACCTGGATTTCTGTAACATAGCGTTTGATGCCATCTTTGTCTGTGTAATTGCGGTTAATCAATTTACCTTCTATGGCAACTTCGCTTCCCTTGTTTAAAAACTGTTCGGCTATTTCTGCTACTTTACCCCAGGCAATTAAATTATGCCATTGTGTTTCAGT
>JABDAV010000127.1 GCA_013289015.1 Bacteroidota bacterium
CATGCGGGATTGAAACAACGAAGCCATGCGGCTTTGAGCATATAATAACTGTACTTAAGTGCTGCATAAAGAAAGTTAGCTTGATTCCAATACGAAAATCAGAACAGTTCGTGAGAATGACGTCGCAGTGCATTTATAGTTTAAGCACTAAGCAAAATCAGTAATTATTTTTAAACAGGCTCTCAGTAAACAAAACTTATGTTGTTATAATAGTTTTGCGAAAAATGGTAAGATGTTTAAAAGATTGCTGATATTTTTTATGATGGGTTTATGCGCCTGCACGTCCTCAAAAAATCAAAATCCTCATGTGCTGATCGAAACAAAATTCGGCGACATTGAAGTGGAGCTTTATCCTAAACAAGCACCAATAACCGTGGCTGCATTTCTGTCTTATATTGATTCAGGATATTATAACAATGCAACTTTTTATCGTGTTTTGAGAGACGATGAACAACCTACCAATGCACCAAAATCCGAATTGATACAAGGCGGCATTTGGCAAACCAGTTATAAACTTGCTGCAACTATTCCGGGTATTGCGCATGAATCAACAAAGCAAACAGGCATATTACATACAAATGGAACCATTTCGTTGGCACGGTCAGCACCGGGCACTGCGAATACAGAGTTTTTTATTTGCGTTGGCGACCAGCATGGGTTTGATTATGGCGGTGTCAACAATCCCGATGGACAAGGTTATGCTGCTTTTGGAAGAGTTGTTAAAGGCATGAACGTTATAAAAAGTATTTACGATGCGCCTGAAACAGATGGCACATTTGATCCGCTGATTTATATTTATAAAATAAAAAGGTTGTAATATTACCTATATTGATTTCATTATAACAATTACCGTAAGATCAATAAACTAAATTACATTCATAAACACGCTACCGGCATCTTCAGTGAAAAATTATTCTGTTTTAAGGTTACTGCTTTCTGCTGTGCTTTTATTTTATTCCTGTGCCGCTCAGTCACAAATATGTACAGGCAGCCTTGGGGATCCTGTAGTGAATATCACATTTGGACAAGGCGCTACCGGGCCATCGCCATATGTGCCAACATCGAGCTATACTTATATTTCAGGTGATTGCCCTAACGATGGTTATTATACCATCACTTCACATACTGCCGGCTGCTTTGATAATCACTGGTATACTGTAACAAATGATCATACAGGCAATGGGAATTTTATGCTGGTAAATGCATCGTATGCGCCGGGAGATTTTTTTGTTACAACTGTTTCAAACCTTTGCCCGAATACAACTTATGAATTTTCTTCCTGGATAATGAATGTTCTGTCCACTTTCGGTATTGAGCCCGATATAATTTTTTATATCGAAAAACCTGACGGTACTGTTCTTGGCTCTTATGATACAGGACTTATCCCGGGTACATCATCTCCTGAATGGGTAAAATATGGTATCCTTTTTACAACGCCCGCCGATAATGCAACCATTGTGCTGCGCATGCGAAACAACTCGCCTGGTGGGAATGGCAATGATCTCGCGTTGGATGATATTGCTTTCAGGCCTTGTGGTGCGCAGATAACTGCTTCCATAGAAAGTAATCCTGATACAGTAAATATATGCAGTGGCAACACCACGCAATACAATTTGTTTGGCAGCGCTTCTTCTGTTTATCAAAAACCGGCTTACCAATGGCAATCAAGTTCTGATAAAGGAACTACATGGCAGGATATTACAGGCGCTACGGAACAAGATTACTCCAGGCCTTCTGTGATACAAAGCGGCAATTATTTATACAGGCTTGCAGTAACAGATTCCAGTGTTGCATCCATTATAACATGCCGTGTTGCATCCAATGTGCTTTCTATAAACGTTCATCCCATTCCTGTTGTTAATGCGGGACCCGACCGCATTTATATAAGAGGTTATCCAGATACAATTAATGCTGCTGCAACTGCAAACGGCGATGCACTTTCTTACTTCTGGACTCCGCCTTTATACATGCCCGATCCAACTGTATTAAAACCAATTGTTACGCCCGGCGCTGATATCATTTACACATTAATGGTTCAATCCATTTTCGGATGTGCCAACCAGGATGCAGTAAGTGTAAAAGCGGTTGATGGCATTTTTATTCCTAATGCTTTTACACCTAACGGTGATGGCTTGAATGATACATGGAGTATTCCTTATCTTGATGTGGACTTACATGCTGATGTAAAAATTTTCAATCGCTGGGGGCAACTGGTATATCATAGTTCATCAGGAAAAGTTGTATGGAATGGAACATTAAACTCCGTACCACAACCAGCCGGTGTATATATTTATGTAGTTACTTTCAGTGGTAATAAAATGCCGCAAATGAAAGGAACGCTTTTATTGATAAGATAACTGCAACTTCAAAAAAATTTATTGCCCATGCTCTGCTAAGTCTCCGGACTTAGCAGTTCTATGCATAAAGTCTCAGACTTTTTCTTGTACGAAAAGCAAAGGATAGATTTAAACACATTAATGGAAACTGGTATTATTGACAAAAGCACAAACCTGTCAGGTCTATTTTTCAGCAGCCCACATTGGTTTTGCCTTCAACACTTTTTTATAAACAGCGCAATCTGTTGAATGCGCTCCCGGCAACATACCAATGCTCATCAAAAATTCACCAACAATTTCACCGCCGGTAAATTTGAATGTTTGCTTAAACAACTTTACCCATTCTTCTTTGATTTTAGGATGATGATGATTTAACCATTTTTCAAATGAGCCGAATTCTTTCTGCAATTTCAAAATAACTTTTGCATTTTCAACAGCAGCATTTATTTTGAGCCTGTTGCGGATAATGCCTTCATCTGCCAACAACTTTGCAATATCTTCATCTTTAAAAGCAGCCACTTTTTTTATATTGAAATTCTTGTACGCTTTTCTAAATGATGTTTCTTTTTTAAGAATGGTTTCCCAGCTTAATCCTGCCTGGTTTATTTCCAAAATCAATCGTCCGAAAAGCTCATTGTCATCATGTATAGGAAAGCCATAATAGTTATCGTGATAATTTTTATGCAAAGCCTTTCTTTCTTCCGGCTGCATGTTTTCTATAGCGCTGCAGTATGACATTTTATCTGGTTATTTTTTGATTAAGCGTAACAAACAATAAACAGCTTGATCATTGAGCTTTCTGTTCTTCCAGCAATCGCAATATTTTACCTAACGTATCTGTTTCAATTTTATTCAACAGCACAACAAGTGCTTCAATTTCTTTTTTTGCTTCAACGTTCGTTTCATAATCTGCAAGTGCCTGTGCACGGTCGCGTTCATTTTGCCTGTTCTGCGACATCATGATGATAGGAGCCGCATAGGCAGCCTGTGTTGAAAACAGCAGGTTCAATAAAATAAAAGGATAAGGATCCCAATGAGAGATATATGCAATCAAATTTAATATCATCCACACCAATACTATTGCGGTTTGAATGATAATAAATCTCCATGATCCCATTCCGTTTGCAACGCTGTCTGCAAGTTTTTGTGCAAAGGTTAATGAAGCTTGCTGGCGTTCGTGCCAGGTTTTGATATGCATTATAACAGGTTTTAATTATGAATAAAAAATTTAGCTCAATGTAAATGCAATATAAACTCATTATTTTATTGTTATATCACTATAATAAAGCCAGGCATGTCTCTTTTAAAGCAATTGTATTTGTAGTAATATTGATTAATTTCAATTAAAAATTTTTCTTATGAAGAACGTGTACATTTTATTATTGGTTTTTTTATTTTATTATTTAAACACAAGCGCACAGGTTAGCGTTTCAATGCAACACAACGATCTTAAAAGAACCGGTTGGAACGCACAGGAAACTGTACTTAATCAAAACAATGTAAACAGCTCAGGTTTTGGAAAAATATTTTCCCGCAGTGTTGATGATCAGATTTATGCGCAGCCGCTTGTTTTAAGCAATATTCCATTTCATGGTAAATTGATCAATGTAGTTTTTGTTGCAACAGTAAACAATAGTTTATATGCTTTTAATGCCGATGATAATACTGCCAGTGCTCCTTTATGGAAAGTAAATCTTACTTACCCAAATTACAGAGCCATAAAAAATACAGATATGACAGGAGCCTGTGGTGGGGCCTATAAAGATTTCAGCGGTAATATGGGCATTGTTGGCACACCTGCAATTGATACCGTAAATAAAATATTGTATGTTGTTGCAAGAAGTGTATCAAAAACAGGTACGCCTGTCTTTGTTCAATACCTGCACGCCATTGATATAAGAACGGGACAGGAAAAACCCGGCAGCCCGGTTTATATAACAGCAACTGTTAATGGCACAGGCCAGGGCAGCGTAAACGGAAAGATAACTTTCGATCAGCAAAAACAAAATCAGAGGCCTGCACTGTTGCTGTACAAAGGCGTTGTATATATCGCATGGGCCTCACATTGCGACTGGACGCCCTATCACGGATGGATAATGGGCTATGATGCAAAAACACTGCAGCTTAAATATACTTACATAGCTACGCCAACAGGAGGGCTTGCCGGGATATGGATGAGCGGCCAGGCGCCTGCAGTTGACGACCAGGGTTTTATTTATGTTTCAACAGGTAATGGAACAGTTGGCACAAACAATAATCCAAATGATACAATTAACCGTGGTGAAAGTATATTGAAGTTATCAACTGCTTCAGGCAATTTAAAAGTGGTTACTTTTTTTACGCCGAAAGATTACAAACATCTTGAACAATTAGATCTTGATTATGGTGTTGATGGTGTTTTATTATTGCCCAATACAAACTTGTCTCTCTCCGGAAGTAAAGAAAGTTATTTGTACTTAACTGATAATAATAATATGGGCGGCTATACTGCTGATAATTCAAGCGCACGCGAAGTAATTGATATTAACCCGGCAAATAAAAGTTCAAGCCATATTCATGGCTCACCTGTTTATTTTATGAACGCACAAAAGAAAGAATACATTTATGTGTGGCCTGCAGAAGGGCTGCTTTCCCAAATACCTTTTAATCGTACTTCAAACCTTTTTGATACCGCCAATACAATTAAGAATCCGGGCAAATTACCTGAAGGAATGCCAGGCGCAATGGTTGCGGTTACTTCTGATCAGCGGCAAAAAAATACAGGTATTTTATGGGCTTCACATCCATTGTCAGGTGATGCGAACCAAAAAGTAGTACCGGGAATTTTACAGGCATTTAGTGCAGATAATGTAACACAGGAATTATGGAACAGTAATCAAAATCCTGATCGCGACAGTGTTGGAAAATTTGCAAAATTTGTTTGTCCAACAATAGCAAACGGCAAAGTTTATCTTGCAACATTTTCAAACCAGCTTGCTGTATACGGGTTGCTTTCACAATCAGTAAATGCAAATGCTGCTGCTGATGCAACAACACAACCTGTTGAAAAAAATAATTTCGATATATATCCCAATCCTGCAAAAGACCGTATCACTTTAAAATATACATCAGGTAATGCGCAACAAATAAAGATCGGTTTAACAAATGGGTTTGGCGCACTTGTTTATCAATCAACACAAAATATAATTAAGGGTGATAACGTGGTAACACTTAACTTTTCATCTGTTACTGCAGGCATTTACATGCTTAATATAACTGATGAAAAAGGCAACACGGGTTCAAAAAAATTAGTGATAGAAAAATAATATCATTCATCATACAAAAACAAAAAAGCTTCTTATCCAGGAAGCTTTTTTGTTTTATAAACTGCAATCCGTATTTTACCTTTAAAGCGTTTGGAATAAATATTCATCATAAAAAATACAGCATGAAAACAATATTGAAAACAGGCATCATTGGTTTTGGAATTGGCGGCCATACTTTTCATGCACCAATAATACATACTACAGAAGGGTTTGAAATAACCAGGATAAGAGCGCGTAAAGAAAGTGAAGTGGCACTTGCAAAACAGCGCTACCCTGATGCATTAATAACAGAGAACGCAGATGACATTATTAATGATGAAAACATAGACCTTGTTGTTATTGCAACGCCGAACAATTCGCATCATCCATTGGCAAAACAGGCTTTGCTTGCGGGCAAACATGTTGTGGTCGATAAACCTTTTACCATAACTGTTGCAGATGCTGACGATCTTATAAAGATTGCAAAACAGGAGAACAAAATTTTATCTGTTCATCATAATCGTCGTTACGATAGTGATTTTAAAACAATAGAGAAATTATTAAGTGCAAAGCTGTTGGGAAGATTGGCTGAATTTGAAAGTCATTATGATCGTTTCAGGAATTTTTTAAAACCAGATGCGTGGCGTGAAAAAGATGAACCCGGCGCAGGAATTTTGTATGATCTTGGTTCGCATTTGATTGATCAGCCATTGGTTTTATTTGGTATGCCGCAGGCAATCACTGCCGATATCCGAGTGCAGCGTGAAGGCACAAAAGCAACAGATAATTTTGAATTGATATTGCATTATCCAGGCTTAAAGGTTACACTGAAAGCAGGTATGCTGGTAAGCCAGCCTTTGCCACGGTATATTTTATTAGGTGATAAAGGAAGCTTTATAAAATATGGGTTGGATGTGCAGGAAGCAGCACTGAAAGAAGGATTAACCCCGCTTACAAAAAACAATTGGGGAGTAGAACCGGAAAGCGTTTGGGGCAATCTGGTTACCGAAATTAACGGCATTAATTTTTCAGGAAAAGTGCAAAGCGAAACAGGAGATTACAGGGGTTATTATGCAAACGTTTATGCAGCAATTGTTGATCATAAACCATTGGATGTTACTGCAGCGCATGCACGCAACATCATTCGTGTTATTGAACTGGCTATGCAAAGCAATACTGAAAAAAGAACAGTTGATTGCGGTAATGAGTTTATATAAATTTTGGAAGTATAAAACCACAAGTGTTCAAAACCTGAAATGCTTAATAACACAAGCCTGAAAGGCTGACATTATTATAGAAAAAAGCATAAGAAATGAATCAAAATCCCGAAGGGCTGACAGAAATTTATGTCACCTTTTCGAGGTTTGCCTTCAAAATTCAACGAGCTTTCTATAATCAACATCCCTTCGGGATTTTTCAAAGGTTTCGAACACTTGTGGTATCAGACTTCGCTGAGAACTTTAATATGCTTTTGCGAACAATACTCTTTGCCTGGAAGGTTTTCCTGTTAATATGCAAACACCATCTTCCTGCTTTGCATCAAAAGGTATACAACGGATAGTGGCTTTGGTAAGCTCTTTAATTTTTTCTTCGGTTTCTCCGGTTCCATCCCAATGCGCGCTTACAAAACCTGTTTTATTTTCAAGCACACCAATAAATTCATCCCAGGTGTTTGCTTCGGTAATATGTTCATCACGGTATGCTTTTGCTTTATTGAACATATTGATTTGAATCTGCTCCAGTAATTGGTTGATTTCAACAGCAATATTTTCAAGGCTTATTGATCTTTTTTCTTTTGTATCACGTCGTGCAACTTCAGCAACATTGTTTTCAAGGTCTTTCGGACCAACAGCTATTCTTACAGGTACACCTTTCATTTCATATTCAGCAAACTTCCATCCGGGACGGGCATTATCATTATTATCATACTTAACTCTTATGTTCATTTGTTTTAAAGCAGCAACAATTTCACTTACTTTCTCATTGATGAGCTGCTTCTGTTCATCGTTCTTGTAAATAGGCACGATCACAACCTGGAAAGGTGCAATTTTTGGCGGAAGAATAAGCCCATCATCATCGCTGTGCGCCATTACCAGTGCACCGATCAATCTTGTGCTTA
>JABDAV010000128.1:0-617 GCA_013289015.1 Bacteroidota bacterium
AAATAATAACGTTGCAGTCAACCACTACTTATTTAACGCAGTTTAAAACCCAGCAACTGCTTCCTTTCATTTCGAAAAATATCCGCTATACAAAAGATGGACAAAGCAATCTGCAACAGTTAATTGAAATACCTGAAATGCAAAATTATCTTTTGATTGGAAACGCAGCTACAGAAGCAATGCAGCGGTATCACCAGGTTATTAATGAAAGCTATCGTATTATCAATATGATAAATAAACAATACGGCAATTAATATTTCCATGATCCGGAACTGCATTCCGGTTTTGATTAAGTGTGTATTCCTGCTTTAGTAGTGTTGTATGTGATAAAAAGAATTAGTCTGCGATTGTGAGTAATTGCAGGCACAAGAGCTTACCGGAAGAAAAACAATCTAATTACAAACAGTCGCAACATCATATTGCCATCAAACTTTCTTATGGGAATGCTTCTTATGATTGTTACCTACATCAATATTTCTCCATCACACCCAGGCCAAATAAAGCAAAGTCATATTTAACCGGATCGTTTGAATCGAATGTTTTTAACTGCTTAGTTAATTCAATTGCCGCATTCCAGTCTGTTTGTTTACGCTGCAATAAATTAAAACGTTTGGCGA
>JABDAV010000128.1:627-7668 GCA_013289015.1 Bacteroidota bacterium
GACCCGCGCTACATGCACATCAACAGGACAAATCAATTGCGATGGCTTAATATTTTTCCAAATACCAAAATCAACACCTTTATTATCATCGCGCACCATCCAACGCAGAAACATATTTAAACGTTTACAGTTTGATTTTTTCTCCGGTGTTGCAATATGTTTTTTTGTACGCGGCGGCACATCTTCCAAACTAAAAAAATAATGATGAAAACCAGTGAGCATCTGTTCAACATCAGTTCCCCATTTTGTGAAAGCGTTTTCCAGCGAATCGTTATTACGATAATGATATTGTAAGAACTCAACGAAGTATAATAAGTCTGTTGAATTGAATGTGCGGTGTTTGAATTCCAGTAATCTTTTTAATCGTCCCAAATCCTGGTTCAGGCAAAATTCATATGGCTGCATATCCATCAACTGCATTAATGCTTTCGATTTATTGATGATGGTTTTACGGTTTCCCCAGGCAAAAACCGCTGCAAAAAAAGCCGCAATTTCTATATCTTGTTTTTTAGTGAAAAGATGTGGAATGCTTACCGGATCATCTTTTATAAATGATGGCTGGTTATAAGCTGCAACTTTGCTGTCTAAAAAATCCTTTAAATTGTTTGTGTTCAAAATCTTCATCCTCAATGCAAAAAAAAGTGCATGTGTATAATTTAACCAAAGCCTCATGATAAAAATGATTGCACCTGCTTAAATTGCGTGTTGCTATGGATAAGTTTATTGTTTCTGCGAGAAAGTACAGGCCACAAACTTTTGATACGGTTGTTGGTCAGCAACATATTACCACCACGCTAAAAAATGCCATCAAAAATAATCAGCTGGCGCATGCATTTTTGTTCTGCGGTCCGCGTGGCGTGGGTAAAACAACCTGTGCACGCATTCTTGCCAAAACGATCAACTGCGAAAATTTACAACCCGACGGAGAAGCATGTAATACATGCAATTCATGCAGAAGTTTTAATGAAGGAACATCACTCAATATTCATGAATTAGATGCAGCCAGCAATAATTCCGTTGATGATATACGAACACTGGTTGAACAGGTGCGTTTTATGCCACAGGCCGGTAAATACAAAGTGTATATTGTTGATGAAGTACACATGCTGAGTACTGCCGCATTCAATGCGTTTTTGAAAACGCTGGAAGAACCGCCACCGTATGCCATTTTTATTCTGGCAACAACAGAAAAGCACAAGATCATTCCAACCATTTTATCACGCTGCCAGATATTCGATTTTAAACGCATCACTACAAACGATACAGTTGAACACCTGGAAGAAATTGTTGAGAAAGAAGATATAAAAGCTGAGAAACCTGCGTTGCAGGTTATTGCACAAAAGAGTGAAGGCTGTATGCGCGATGCGCTAAGTATTCTGGATAAGATCGTAAGTTTTACGAATGGTGAAGTTACTTATCAAAATACATTGGAGCACCTGAATATCCTGGATGAGGATTATTATTTTAAACTGCTCGATCATTTATTACAACAGGATATTGGTTCAGCCATGTTATTGTATAATGAAATAAACAGCAAAGGCTTTGAAGGCGATATGGTGCTGAGTGGCTTTTCGGAGTTTATACGCAATCTTTTGGTGAGCAAAAATGCAAAAGCAGCAGCATTGCTTGATGTGGTGGAAGGCATGCAGGAAAGATACGCGCAGAAAGCAGGGCAGGTTAGTATGAGTTACCTCGTGAGCGCGCTTAATATTTTAAATGAGTTTGAGATAAATTATAAAATGGCGCGCAATAAAAGATTACATGTTGAACTGGCATTGATAAAACTGAATTATTTGCAGCAGGCGCTTGAACTGGTAAACGATAACGGAAACGCAATTAAAAAAAAACGGGTTGACGGCCCGGTGATCTATAAAACAAAAACAATTGAAGCCGCTCCTGTATCGCCTGCTAAAAAAACCGAAGCAAAACTGGTAATTCAACAAGCTGATCCTGTAATGCAAGAGCGCGAACAGCCTGTAATAAAACCAGTACAGAAATCGCAAACAGCTACAACAAAACCGGCAGCTGCCAAAACTGCAAATGGCAGAAGCCTGCTGGATACTTTGCGCGAAAAAGTTGGTGCAGATTACAATATTGAAGAGGTACGGGATGCTGAAGCACTTACCGATGCAAAACTTAGCGAGGCATGGAATGAATACGCTGTATCCATTGAAACATTACCCAATAAACATTCAACCATTCAAACAATCAGAAATGCAAAACTGCATATTGAAGCAGATAATTTTTTTACCGTGACGGTGCATGCATTAACGCAACAAAAATTTATTGAGCAGGAAAGAACCATGTTGTGCGATTTTTTGCAAACAGCATTCAATAACCGCAGTATTAATTTTAAAACATTCATAGAAGCCGGCGAGCAGGAAGCAATTCCCATTCATCTTACTTTAAACAGCCGTCAAAAATTTGAACGCATTGCAGAAAAATATCCGTTGGTGAAAGAATTAAAAAACAGGTTGAACCTGGATATTGATTATTAAGTAAGAGGTAAAATGTGAGATGAAACATTACTTCTTACTGCTAACATCTCACTTCTCACTATTCTTCACCACTTTATTATAATACTTACACACCGGCTTCAAACCACATTCATCACACTTAGGATTGCGGGCAACACAAATATATCTTCCATGCAGAATAAGCCAGTGATGCGCCTTGTGTACAAATTCCGTTGGTATAAACTGAAGCAATTGCTTTTCTGTTGCCAAAGGCGTTTTGGCATTCAGGGTTAAACCAATCCTTGTCGCTACGCGAAATACATGCGTATCAACCGCCATGTTGGGTTGCTTATCAATAACTGAAGTGACCACGTTAGCTGTTTTTCTTCCTACGCCGGGCAATTTTATAAGTTCATCAACGGCCATCGGAATTTTGCCGCCAAAATCTTCTTCCACCATTTTCGCCATAGCGATCAGGTGTTTTGTTTTATTGTTGGGATAAGAAATGCTTTTTATGTAAGGAAAGAGTTCATCAAACCCAGCTTCAGATAATTTTTTAATGGTTGGATATTTTTGAAAGATGGCAGGCGTGGTCATATTCACGCGTTTATCGGTGCATTGCGCAGAAAGAATTACTGCAACCAATAATTCATAGGGATCATCATAAACAAGCTCTGTTTCAGCAACAGGATAATTTTCTTCGAAATAATCTATGCAGAATTGAAAACGTTCTTTCCGCGTCATAAAAAATCTGTTCAGCAAACTAAATTAGGCACTGAACAGAAATTCGCAGCAATAATTATATAGTAACCCGTTTGCGCATTGCATAATATACAATGCTTTGAATGGTTTGTTTGCGGGGAGAATGTAATCGCATTGCGTTTATACGTGCCTGTGCTTCTTTTATCACATTGAATTTTTCACGCAATGCCCAGTTTGCTTTTAACTCTTCTTCCATGGCTGCACACTGCAATTCGTTTAACTCGCCCGATTGATACAATAAAAGGTCTTCAGGAGTAAAATTAGGCATAGCACAAAATTTTTTGGTGAACAATAACTGCGACAGATAGATCTGTATTAATTGTATTATTATGATAACAGTCTAATATTATTCAAACGGCGGGTAAATCTTATTATTGTTTATCAGCCGAAGTTTTTTGATTTTGTTGCGGCACTACGAACAAGTCTTCATTATCTCTCTTCAGGTAAAATTTTTCGCGCGCATATTTTTCCAAAGCTGCTGAATTGTTTTGCAGGTCAGAAAGATTTTTCCTGGTTTGCGCTATCTGTTTTTCATAGAACTGCTTGCTGGCCAGCAACACATCCAATTGTTTCCTGCGGTCTAATTGTACGAAAATATCATTATGGTCAACAAACAGCATTAAAATTATAAATGCTGCTAAAGCAATCACATATTTATTGCGAAAAATTTTAATGATATTCATTTTGAGGATATAAAAAAAATCGCTGGCAGTAAAATTACAATTTCTGCCAACGATTTATACTAACGTGTGGATATGTGTATAAATTGTAAGACCTCTCCCTCAATCCCTCTCCGAAGAAGATGGAAGGTAGGAACCAAATACATTTCTACTTACTGAATTTGATCTTTCCCTTTGGATAAATGCCGCTTTTGCCTAATTCTTCTTCAATACGCAACAACTGGTTGTATTTAGCCATGCGGTCTGTTCTTGAAGCTGAACCTGTTTTAATCTGGCCGCAATTCAATGCTACGGCAAGGTCTGCAATGGTAGTATCTTCTGTTTCACCGCTGCGATGGCTCATAATAGTTGTATAACCGCTTGTTTGCGCCAACTGAACGGCATTGATGGTTTCGGTAACTGTACCGATCTGGTTTACCTTGATCAAAATGCTGTTGGCAATACCATTATCAATACCACGCTGCAGGATCTTTGTGTTGGTTACAAAAAGATCATCGCCCACCAACTGCACTTTGTGGCCAATTGCATCGGTTAATTTTTTCCAGCCATCCCAGTCTTCTTCAGCCATTCCATCTTCAATAGAAATGATCGGATACTTATTCACCCACTCAGTCCAGTAAGCTACCATTTCATCGCTGCTGATGACTTTTTTCGAGCTTTTATAGAAAGTATAATTTTTACCGTCTTTCATCATTTCACTGCTGGCTGCATCCAATGCAATTCCAATCTGTGAACCTGCTTTGTAGCCTGCGTCTTCAATCGCCTGCAATACTGTTTCAATAGCCTCTTCATTACTTTGAATATCCGGTGCAAAACCACCTTCATCGCCCACATTGGTGCTGTAACCTTTTTTCTTTAATACACTTTTTAATTTATGAAAGATTTCAACGCCCCAACGCAAGCCTTCGCTGAAACTATCCGCGCCCACGGGAACAATCATATATTCCTGGTAGTCTATTTTATTATCAGCATGTACACCGCCATTCAGAATGTTCATCAGCGGCATGGGCAAAACCGTTGCATTTACACCGCCCAGATAGCGGTACAAAGGAAGGTCAGCTTCCATAGCAGCCGCTTTTGCAGCAGCCATTGAAACCGCCAATGCAGCGTTGGCGCCCAGCTTGCTTTTGTTATCTGTGCCGTCTATTTCAATAAGCTTTGCGTCAATACCTGTTTGATCGCTCACATCAAAACCGGTTAGATTACCAGCGATTGTGTCATTCACGTTTGCAACTGCTTTCAATACACCTTTTCCAACATAAACTTTCTTATCGTCATCCCTCAATTCAACGGCCTCATGAATACCGGTTGATGCACCGCTTGGTACGGCGGCCCGACCTAAGTAACCGGCTTCTGTTATAACATCAGCTTCAACGGTTGGATTACCGCGGCTGTCTAAAATTTGTCTTGCATGAATTTTTACAATACTGCTCATAGTATGTTTATTTTTTATAAGAAGTTGTATGTAACCAGCTGCTGTTCGTTGCAGCATCACGATGAAGCCTGCCTCCTGGCCCGATCCGGAGGTTGCAACACTTTGTGCTGAAGTGCAGTTGGCTGCTTTAAATGCTGCAAAGAAACAGAGTTCTTGGCAAATGAAAAATTGAGCTTTTAAAATATAAAGTAATAATACATAAAGTCAGAGACTATGCACATAAAACCGCGAAGTTTGGAGACCACAAAAGACTTTTCAGGATTTGGCTATTGAGACTAAGGTAGATGCACAGGTAAAGCAATTGTCAGGAGAAATAATATTTAAGTTGATTCTTTTTTCAATGTTAAATTCTGAAAAGATGAGTTTACGGGTTATGGAAACATATTTACAGTCTGCACAGTTCAAATCTTTCACAGGTTATGACATTCTTATGGGAAAATATAATTCTATAAGGGGTCGTATATGTTGTATAAATGCAGAATATTTTGAAAAGCTTTTCAATATACAATAAGGAACTAAAGGAGGAAAAAGTGCTTTCAAAAACCGACAGCACTTATGTGGCCTTAGCTGCAAAACTGTTTAAAGACGGTATGAAAAATGGCTGCGATGATAATAAGGGATTTGTTAAATACAGCGTGAATTTAGAAGGCAGTATCCCGTACTCTGTTAAAGTATTTACAGATCAAAACATGTAAGTGAAGATGTTGCATTATCCGAACTTATAAACGAAAGTGAATGTATTGAAGCCAATATTATTGTATTTGACAGAGGCATACAATCACGCAGTTCATTCGATGCCTTTACTAACCGCGGTAAATGGTTTATTACGAGCTCTAAATTGGATACATATTATAAAGCAACAAGTACAAAAGGCATTGATACAAAGCCAGCGGGAAGTACGGTAACAATCATCAGCGATCAAACTGGCAAACTCGTTATGGCGCAAAGAAAAGTACTGAACATTTATATCGTGTTATAAAAGCAATCATAGACAACAGCAGTGAACCAATATGCTTTGTAACTAAAATACTTAATGAAGATGCATATCTTATAGCAGCATGGTATAAACAAAGATGGGAAATAGAAACATTCAGTTGGAGAATGACATCATGAAACGGATTGTAGTATTATGCGGAGGCGATCCAAGCAGAGCTCCTTATCTTTTCAATTCTACATAATTCAGGTTTCAAACAGTTATGGTCCGGAAACTTCGTAGAGCAACTGTTATTAAAAGCCAGGAATTTTAAGCTGCTGAATTATTGTCAGGAAAATGCAAACTGAACCTGCGGTTGCGCAGTGATATACAGTACAAGTGTTGCGACGCAACGAAGATGCCATCTGTTCGTTTGCCGGTAATCAAAAAATAATTCAGACAGCTTATGACAAGAGTTATTATTAAACTTTTTCTTCGCGTATTGCTCTTGGTGTATCGGGAGCACCTTTGCCTGTATTGATAAACCTGAATAAGCTTTGCTTTATATAAAAGTCCCAGCCCTGTTCACATTCATTATAACATTCAACTTCGGGCGTTAGGCCAACATGTGTCATATCAACAATTGTTTCATTGTTTTGCTTTGCTATCTCAAAAACAATTGACGTGTTGGTCCATTCGGTTTTATCATTCAGCCACGGCAGGTAAGAATCTGTAACCAGCCAGGTAATTTTTTTCGAAGGAATGGCTTCAGTTATCTTAAATGTTACAAAAGTA
>JABDAV010000129.1:0-6472 GCA_013289015.1 Bacteroidota bacterium
TGGCTGATTTTTTTTAAAGAAGAGATTTAATAATAAGTTCAAATGCACGGTTACCTGTAAGGGAAATCAATACTGTGAAAAATTAAATTTCATTTCCACCCAACCTTTTGTTTTAATAATGCATCATGTGTGAAACACATAATTCAAATTTGAAAAGCAATGAAGCACTTATTCGAGGATGCATTAGGGGCGATCGTGCCTTTCAAAATCAATTATATAAGGAGCATGGTGCAAGAATGATGATGTTATGCACGCGCTATGCAAAAATAAAAGAAGATGCAGAAGACATTTTGCAGGAAGGCTTTTTGCAGGTATTCACTCGCATTAAACAGGTTAAAGCTTCAGAAGCGCTGGAAGCATGGATGAGAAAGATATTTATTAACTGTGCGCTTCAGAAATTGAGAGATAAAAAAAACAGGCATGCGCTTATAGATATAGATTCCTTGCCCGATTCACAAATGATAAGTTGTAAAGCAGAAGAAGATATTGATGCAAAATTTTTGATCAGGTGTATTCAAAGTCTGCCGTTGATAAGCCGGTTGGTATTTAATCTGTATGTGTTTGAAGGATTTAAACATAAAGAAATTGCAGGGATGCTGAATATCTCCGAAGGAACTTCCAAATCAAATCTGTTTGATGCGAGAAACAGCCTTAAAAAACAACTCAAAAATTATAATCTTTCTTGAAACCGCAGCGAATGAATAAAAATCTACTACATAAAACCGATAAATTTTTTCTTGACCGGCTGAAAGATTATGTTGAAGCGCCGGGAGAACATGTGTGGGGAGCAATTGAAAAAAGATTATCAGAAAAAGAAACAAATAAACCTGCAATATCACGCCTCACCGTTTTAAGTGTTTCAGTGCTGATAGTGCTTTGTTTGTCTTTACCGTTTTTATTAGTTGATACAACCTTTACTCAACACCATTATTATTATCCGGAGAAAAAAATAAACAAGCAAGAAACAATCGCAGATAACAATGCATATGATCATACATTAAATAAATCACCAGCACCCATTGAAAAATTAAATAGCCGCGCAGCCATCGCGTCCGAAAATGATCAAAACAAACATGTCATGAATTCTCCTGTAGAAAAAAAATTTATTGTTGCATCAATTACGCCTTTGAATAGTTTGAACAGCCAGGTCGCATATAATACAATGCAACGAAACAATTTTCACGAAATGCAACTTTTAAGTACTGATGATAACGGTAAAAATAAAATTGTTGCAAACAAGCCTGCATCAACCATTATACAGCTTCCTGAAAAACATGTATTCAGTATTATGCCTTTCTTTTCTATAGATCATATTTCCGGAAGATTTATCGAACAATATGAATTTGATAATCTTACTATTAAGGATTACAGTAAAAGAGAAAAGCCTGATATGTCATACACAGCAGGCATATTGGGTTCTTATCGGCTCAATGAAAAATTTTCTATCTCATCCGGACTTTCTTTTTCAAGTTCTATGCTCTCAATAACCAGCACAGCCGTTAACGCTTTACGCGATGCAGAAGGAAAATACAAATTCAAGCTGGCCACTTCTTATGGTTTGGCAGAAATTTCTCAATCAGGCATTCAACCTATTGCAGGTGATTCGCTGTTGGTTTCAGGCGCAACCATGCAATTCAACTATATCTCATTTCCTGTTTTGGTTAATTATAATATAACAGCCGGGAAACTAAAATTAGCTATTCACGGCGGCCTTGCCTTGAATACTATGATCAGTGAAAAAATGGAAGTGAATTACAATGTTCAAAATAATGAAGAAGCCGAAACTATTAATACAATTGAAGGTATCAAGAGTGTGTTCTTTACGCTGAATACAGGTGTTGAAGCCAGGTATTCATTGAATCATAAAACTGATGTTTCAATAAGTCCTGAATTGCGGTATGGCATCAATGCTATAAACAAAGGAATGCCTATAAAAACATATCCGGTAAATTACGGCCTGTCATTCAATTTTTATCTGAAATTTTAATACAACAAAGTGTCGTATGATTTTTTGATGAAATTTTAAATATTGTTGGCTTTTAATAAATCAGATCATTATTGTTGCTCAATGCTACATTTCAATACTGATTAATGGTACCTCGCAACCGTTTATTGTGGCTGATAATAACATCACTCTGCTTGCGCATTATTGTTGCCTATTCAACTGAACTTACCAACGATGAGGTTTATTATTACACATACGCATTGCACCTGCAATGGAATTATTTTGATCATCCGCCCGGCGTTGCTGTTCTTATCAAACTTTCTACGCTTAATCTTTTGTTCACTAACGAACTTTTTATACGGTTGGGCGCTATTGTTTGTGCTGTAATTGGTACATGGCTTAGTTATAAAACAGGTAAGTTGATTGCGAATGAAAGAACCGGTTTTTATGCGGCTGTTTTATACAACACAAGTATTTATTCAAGTATTATCGCGGGCACATTCATATTGCCCGACAGCCCGCAGATCGTATGCTGGTTAGCGGCGCTTTATTTAGCAATAAAGATCGTAAACGCAAATGATGATCATAAAAAGACCGGTTTGCAAAACCGGTTATTGTTCGGCCTGCTTTGCGGCGTTTGTGTTTTATGTAAAATACATGGCATTTTTTTATGGATGGGATTTGGTTTATATATTCTTTTTTATAAGAGACACATGCTCTCAGAGGCAGGGCTTTATCTGTCATTTATACTTACACTCGTGCTAATAAGCCCGGTCATTCTCTGGAACATGCACAACAACTTCATCACATACACTTATCACAGCGACCGTGTCGCAGTACATAGTTTTTCTATTCACGGAGATGATTTCCTGCAGGCATTTCTTGGGCAAATATTTTATTATAATCCGATTAATGTTTTCCTCATTGTACAATCAATGTTCTTTTTAAGAAAGCAATCGCTTTTCAAACTTTCTATCCAAAGATTGTTGCTTTTGTGTGGATGGCCGGTTATCATAATCGTGTCTGTAATTTCTTTATTCAATCCTGTATTGCCGCACTGGAGCGGACCCGGATTTGTAACGCTAACTTTTTTTGCTGCAGCTTATCTCGACAAAAAAGTTGCAGCAAACAATTTTAAAATCCCTGCTATTTTAAAAAGCAGTGTATGGTTGATAGTTATAGTTATTATTGCAGGCGTTGGTTTGGTATTGTATTATCCTGGAACTATCGGCAGCAAAACAATGAAAGATTATGGCAGTGGCGATTTTACACTTGATATGAGCGGATGGAAAAGTCTTGAAAAAGATTACAGTAAATGGCTACAACAACAAAATGACAGCAATGAAATCAAACATCTAAAATTCGTTTGCAATAAATGGTTCCCTGCAGCGCATATTGAATATTACCTCGCAGAACCGATGCACACATCAGTGATCGGTGTGGGCACATTAACTGACCTGCACAATTTTGCCTGGTTAAATAAAATGGGAAATGATCTGAAAAAAGGGGAGAACGCGCTTTGCATTGTGCCGAGTAATTATAATGAAGATATTGCTGCTGTATATGCAAATAATTTTTCTTCCATACAACAATTGCATGTTTTTACTGAACAAAGAAGCGGGAAAACAACAAGACTGTTTACATTATTTCTTTTGAATGACTATAACAGAAGTGATGAAGTGCATAATATTCCGATACGATAAATCAATGCTGCATGATATAAATTGTTTTTATTTTTTTCGTTTATACATCATGCGAATGAAAGTTGGCAACACAATCAGCAATAAAGGTATTGCGATAACAAAACCGCCAATTACAGCAATAGCCAATGGCTGATGCAATTGTGCGCCGGTGCCGATGCCCAATGCAATTGGCATTAAAGCAATGATGGCGCCGAGTGCTGTCATTAATTTTGGGCGAAGTCTTGTGGAGATGGCATATACAACTGCTCTGTCTGCATCGTGGGTTTCATTATAAGATTCTCTGAATTGAAGAAAGGTGAAAATCGCATTCTCTCCAATTATACCAACGATCATGATCAGGCCCGTATAACTGCCCACATTTAATGGCGTAGCTGTGAAATATAAAGCCATAAAACTGCCCGCAATACCGAGCATAGCAATTAATAAAATAATAAGTGCAATGTGATAGTCTTTGAACATAAACAATATCACACCAAACACTAATAAACTTGATGTAATAAGTATGATGAGCAGTTCATGAAATGATTGCTGTTGCTCAGCATAGGCGCCGCCATATTCTATGCTGTAACCTTGCGGCAATGAAATTGCTTTTGAAATTTTTTGTTGTATTTCTTTCATGGCGCTTCCGAGGTCACGGTTGTCGAGCCTTGCTTCAACAACGCCCATGTTCTGCATGTCTTCACGTTGTATTTCTGCTTCACCTGGATTCAATTGTATATTGGCCAATGATGCAATTGATTTCAATTGTCCGCCCGGTAAAAATATCTGCATCTGTTTTATTTCGTCAAGGCTGCGTGTGTTGTTGTTGGGATACATAATACGTACATCTGTTTGCCTGTTCTTATCGTACACAATGCCGGCAACATTTCCTTCCAGCGCAGTTTGTAACTGCGACTGAAAATTTGTTTGCGTGATACCATATTGCGCAAGGTTTATAGCATTAGGTTGGATGCTGATGGTTGGCCCTGTAATGGTAATGCCATCAAACACATCTGCTGTACCTTTTACGTTTTCGACAACTGATGCAACCTGCTTTGATAACTGGTGCAATGTAGTTTCATCTGTACCAAAAATTTTTATTTCTATTGGTTGCACAGATGTCATTAGGTCACCTAACATATCGCCGATCACCTGCCCGAAATCCACACGCAGTGCCGGTTGTGTGCTTTCAATGCGTTTACGGATATCCGCAATCACTTCATCTGTACTGCGGCTTCTGTCTTTTTTTAACTGAATTAAATAGTCACCTGTATTCGGTTCCGTAATAAAGAAACCCATCTGCGTTCCGGTTCTTCTTGAATAAGCCTGCACTTCAGGAACTTTTACAATTTCTTTTTCTATTGCCTGCAGCATGCGGTCTGTTTCTGCGAGCGAAGTGCCCGGTGGTGACACGTAATCCAGCACAATACTACCTTCATCCATATCAGGTAAAAAACCTGTTCCAAGATTTGGATAAATAAGAATAATTGCAATTATCAGCGCTGCAATAAATGCAAAGCTGATATAAGAATTATGTATGAAGAACGAAACCCAACGTTGACTTTTTACTGCATGAGCTTTATCTTTTGAGTTTTGAGTTTTGACTTTTGATTTCTTCGAGAACAGGATATAAATAACCGGCAATGCCAGCCATGTTACAAAGAATGAACATACCAATGTAATAAGCATTGTGTTTGTCAGCACTTTAAAATAAGCACCGGCAACACCACTCATTAATTCAAAAGGAAGAAAAATAACAATGGTGCTTAACGATGAACTAACCATTGCGGGAAACAAATATTTTATCGCTTTCTGCACTAATATTGTTGATGTATCATCAGGGTGTTCTTCATGTGTGCGGTGAATTTGTTCTACCACAACGATCGCATCATCTATTATTAAACCAATGGCTGCAGCAATGGCGCCCAACGTCATTATATTCAACGTTTGCCCGGTTGCAAACAGCACTATGATCGTAAGCAATAATGTAACCGGAATAGTAACAAGAATAACACAGCTTGCTTTGAAAGAACGCAGAAAGAGCATTGCAACAATAATGGCTAATGCCAATCCAATCCACAAGCTATCTGTAACGCTTTTAATGGCATCATTTACAAAATCGGATTGTATATAATAGGGTTTGAGGATTACATCTTTCGGTAAAATTTTTTGCAGGTCTGCAACCTGCTTTTCCATTTGTGTGGAAAGATCTACAAGATTCGCATTGGGTTGTTTTATAATTGCAAGCAATAGGCCTTCATGGCCGTTGGCATTGATCTTTACGTACTCTTTTGCTTCATTTATGCTAACATCAGCAATATCTTTTAATAAAACAATACGCTTATTATTATTGCTTACAACAATGTTTTGCAACTGCTGCAGCGAATTCACCGATGCATCTGTAATGGTTAAGTACATCTGCCTGTAATCATTCAAATAACCGTTGGATTCAATGATATCATTTTGTGCGATAGCATTGCTTACAACATCAGGTGTAATGTCAAGCGAATTCATTTTTTGCTGATTCAAAACCACTTCATATTCTTTCGTTTTGCCGCCAATTACACGCACTTCAGAAACGCCCTGCACTCTTGACAAATATGGGCTGATCGTGTACAGCGCAAGCTGCTTCATTTCGATCGGTGTGCGGGAATGGCTTTCCAGCGAATAACCCATAACCGGAAGAATGGATGGATTCATTCGTTCAACAGTTATGTTTACGCCGGCAGGTAAAGAATTGCTTATCTCGCTTATCTTGGCTTGAATGCGTTGCTGCGCCAAATCAACATCTGCGTTCCAATTTAAAAAAGCTGAAAGTTCACAACTGCCGCGGCTTGTAATACTG
>JABDAV010000129.1:6482-7549 GCA_013289015.1 Bacteroidota bacterium
TTGCAGATCAGGTACCTCTTTAACAGCGGTTTCCAGTTGACGTGTTACCGTGATCATCATTTTATCAACGGGCTGCTGACCTGCGTCTGCAATAATTTTTATTTTAGGAAAAGTTATCTCCGGGAACAAAGCAGTTTGCATTTTGCTATAAGTGAATACTCCGCCAAGCAAAATGATGACGATGAGAACGGTGATGGGATTTTTATGTGTTACGAAATAGCTGTTCATTGGTGAGTTGTAAAGTGAGACGTGAGAAGTGAAAGGTGAGATAGATAACGCATGCTTTCTCTCTGCTTCTCCCGCTCTCTATTAGTTTATCATATTACTGAGCATTGCAAAGCATTTATTTAATTGCTTGCTTAATAGTTCCAAGCTGCTTTCATTAATATAATTTAAATCAATTGCGGTTTCAACCGCTGCGTCTATCTCCACAACAGAACCACTGGAGATTTCAAAAAAGCGATTTCTTTCTGTTACAGACTTTCTACTTGAACCTTCCGCAAGATTCAACTTTACTGATAGTGCAGCTCTTCGTATTTGAGATATCATGTTGAATTTTTCTTCCTCAGGAAAAAGGTTTGTTACCAGATATGCTTCTTTTATTAAAATGCGTACTTCTGAGTAAACAGTAAGTTGCTTGTGTTTTAAGTTTAGTAGCATTATTATCAAGTTTTAATGATTGGAAATGATTTTATCGCATTTATTTTCTCACTTTTCACATTTCACTTCTCACTTTCTATCCTCACTTTCGCAGTATCACTCAATCCATAATTTCCCGTAAGAATTATTTTATCACTGTCATCTAATGGCGGCGAAAGCACCTGGAAATTATTGCCTGATTCGATTCCTTTTTTTATAACTGTTTTTACAGCAACACTATCGTTCACTAATTTCATGATCCAGAATTCAGTTTGTTCTTCATTGCTTAGTACTGCAGATTTTGGAAGCAATGTTGTATTTGTCATTTGCTGTTTTATCAATTGCACTTTTGCAACCAGGTTTTCCGGGATCAGTTTATCTGTGTTTACTTTAATGATATAACGCTGCGTTTGTGCAACATTATCAAC
>JABDAV010000130.1 GCA_013289015.1 Bacteroidota bacterium
GTTTTTTCCCTGAACATTTGTACAGCATCAGCATGGTGCATGGAAAAATGTCTGCAGAACAAAAAGAAGTTAATATGCAACGTTTTAAAACCGGGGATACTCAAATACTCGTTGGTACTACGGTGATAGAAGTTGGCATTGATATCCCCAACGCATCTGTTATGGTGATTGAAAGCGCAGAAAAGTTCGGGCTGTCTCAATTGCACCAGCTTAGAGGCAGGGTAGGCCGTGGCAATGATAAAAGTTATTGCATTCTTTTATCGCCTTACAAACTGGGCAATGAGGCAAGAGAACGCCTTAAAACCATGTGTACTACCAATGATGGTTTTGTAATTGCTGAAAAAGATCTTGAGCTGCGCGGCCCCGGGGAAATTGAGGGCACAAGGCAAAGCGGGCTGTTAAACTTTAAGCTGGCAAGCATAGTCAATGATAAGCGCCTGCTTGAACTTTCAAAATTTTATGCGGACGAGGTTTTATCGAATGATGAAGATCTGTCAAAAAAAGAAAATTCCGGTCTCAAAGTTTTCCTGGTTTCGCAAAAAGGAAAAACTTTATGGAGCAGAATTTCATAACAACAAATTAAATGAGAAAAACGTTGTATAGCTTTGAAACAGGAAAACGTTGTTTAGCTAACATTTAATAAAAAATTTCTTGAAACGTAAATTTATACTTTTCATTCTTCTTGTGGCGGCACTCGTTCAAAAATCACAGGCGCAGTATCTTCAGTTTGTTGAAAACAAAGGCCAATGGGATAGTTCAATTAAATACAAGACCGATTTTAAAGGCGGTGAACTTTATTTAACTTCTTCCGGTTACAAAGTTGTGCTGCATAATAAAGACCAGCTTAAAGCAATGGCAGAATATTATAGCAGGCATTACGACAGTACCTCCCGGCAAAACCCTGCCAAAGCGCTCCGGAATTTTATAATTCATTCACATGCTTACCAGATAAATTTTTTGAATACAGATGGAAATGCTGTTGCAGAGCCGGATAAGTCGCTCGGGCTTTACAACAATTATTTTATGGGGTCCGACAGCTCTAAATGGAGAACAGGCTGCCAGGTTTTTAATGGCCTTACTTTCAGAAATGTTTACAAGAATGTTGATGTAAGGTATTATTCAGATAATGGCAATCTGAAGTATGACCTTGTTATAAAACCCGGCGCTGACATTAACAGGATTGCTTTGCAATTTGCGGGTCTTGATGCATTGGAGTTGAACAAGTATGGCAACCTCACTATGAAAACATCGGTAGGGGATGTTTATCAAACCATTCCTTCAAGCTACCAGATAATTAAAAACCTGAAGACGAAAATAAAAGCGCGCTTTAAGCTTGATGGTAATACAGTGCATTTTAAACTGGACAATTACGATAAGAACAGTACACTTATCATTGATCCTACCGAAATATTCTCAACCTTTGTCGGCAGCGTTTCAGATGTTTGGGGTTATACGGCTACTTATGACAATGCCGGTAATTTTTATGCCGGCGGCATTGCATTCGATGCAGGCTATGACCCAAGGCATGTGGGTGGTTATGATCAAACTTTTAATGGCGGCGACGGAAGCGAAGGGGTTTCGCCTTATGATGTGGCGCTGATAAAATTCAACCCGATTGGTTCACAGGCCTTATTTGCAACCTATTTGGGAGGAAACGGCGATGAGCAGCCGCATAGTTTGATTGTTGATTCGCGTGGTAATCTTATTATTTCCGGAAGAACTACCTCCTCAAATTTTCCTGTTACTGCTCCAACTTATGGGCCCGGTGGAAGCTTTGATATTTTTCTTGCAAAACTTAGTTCTGATGGCAGAACGCTTTTGGCGGCCCGCAAATTTGGAGGAACAGGTGCGGATGGCGTTAACATCGCTCCGAAATATTCAACCAGCGTGAGCGGTATCGTTACTACCCGCAGAAATTATGGAGATGATGCAAGAAGTGAAGTGATCACAGACTACCTCGACAACATCTATCTTGCAAGCTGTACGCAGTCTTCAGATTTTCAAACAACGCCCAATGCATTTAAAACAAGTTTGGGCGGAAGGCAGGATGGTGTATTTATAAAGGTTTCATCTGACCTCAATAATGTTGCTATGTGTACGCTTCTTGGCGGAAATAAAGATGATGCTGCTTTTGTATTAAGCATCAGCCCTACAACAGGAAATGTTTATGTGGCTGGTGGTACGGCCAGTACAGATATGGCAGTTAATGCCACCAATGCTCCGCAAGGCATACTTCATAACACGTACCAGGGTGGCCAGGTTGATGGTTTTATAAGTGAAATAAGTGCAGACATGACCAGGCTGATAAAAACAGATTATGTAGGCACAGGCGGCAGCGAGATGGTATATGGCGTGCAAACTGATAAATTTGGTTATCCTTATATCATGGGTACTACCACAACAAGTTTCCCGGTGATAAATTCTCCGTTTAATGCCAATAATGTCCAGGCTAACGGCAAACAATTCATCACTAAACTAGATCCTGATCTTACAAAGGTTATATACAACGCCAATTTTGGCAAAGGAACAACTATACCCGACATTTCACCCACTGCTTTTTTGGTTGACGTTTGCGGCAATGTATATGTATCCGGGTGGGGCGGTTCGGCCAACAATGAATATTACCCGGCGAGTAACGTTGTTGGAATGGCCATTACTTCAAATGCATTATTCAAAACTACCGATGGGAATGATTTTTACTTTTTTGTTCTGGAAAAAAATGCAGGCAGCCAGTTGTTCGGCAGTTATTTCGGTACAAATGATCCCAATGCCTACGGCGATCATGTTGATGGAGGCACAAGCCGTTTTGACAGAAGAGGAGTGATATACCAGGCCGTATGCGCTAATTGCGGCAAAGCAGGTATTTTCCCTACAACCACCGGGTCATGGAGCCCGGGCAACCCTGCGCAAACGGGTGCAAAATGCAATGAAGCGGCAGTAAAAATAGCGTTTGAACTTTCGGGTGTTATCTCTTCCATCCGTTCTACCATAAATGGCGTTCCAAGAGACAGTACCGGTTGTATTCCGCTTACCGTTGACTTTGCAGATACGATTGCACTTGGTAAAAAATATGTTTGGGATTTTGGGGATGGGTCGGGCGTAACAACAACAGTTCCAAATACAAGCCATACTTACAACGTTGTTGGCGATTACAGGGTTGTGTTGGTAAGCATTGATTCTTCATCGTGCAACATTGCTGACACTTCTTATTTAACCATAAGGGCAAGAAGCAATCGCGTACAACTTGCTTTGGCAATCAATAAACTCCCGCCTTGCGAATCTTTTAATTACCAATTCATCAATAAATCAACTCCTCCCGGCGGTTATACTTTCAAGCCTGATGATTTTACATGGGATTTCGGTGATGGTACTGTTATTCAAACCAATGCCGATACATTAACACATCAATATGCTGCAAGCGGTATTTATAATGTAAAATTGTACATTACCGATACGATATTCTGTAATTCTCCTGATTCTGCAGTTTACCAGTTGAGGGTTGCATCTATATTACAGGCCCGGTTCGAAACGCCTCCAAACGGTTGTGTGCCCTACAATGCAGTGTTTGATAATACTTCGATCGGCGGCCAGAATTTTGTCTGGGATTTTGGAGACGGATCGCCGGTTTCAACGGAAGCCTATCCCACTCACTTGTATACAATTCCCGGCACTTATACTGTAAAGCTTTCGGCAACGGATAACCTAACCTGTAATCCCGCCAGCGATACAAGCATGACCATAACCGTGCATGAAAGTCCGGTTTCGTCATTTACATATTCTCCAACAACTCCTAAAGAAAATACGCCTTATGACTTTACAAATATTTCAACGGGTGCGGTAAGTTATAGATGGGAGTTTGGGGATGGCGATACTTTATTAACTTCAAATACATTGCCTGTTAGCCATACTTACAATACTGCAGGCAGCTATGCGGTTTGTTTGATTGCCTTTAATCAGTACGGTTGCACTGATACTTTGTGCCAGCAGGTAACAGCCATTGTAACGCCATTGGTTGATGTGCCCAATGCTTTCTCTCCGAACGGAGATGGCACAAATGATATAATCTATGTAAAAGGATATGGAATAAACAAGATGACATGGAATATTTACAACAGGTGGGGGCAACTGGTATTTAGTTCCTATAATTTGAATACAGGATGGGACGGCCGCTTTAAAGGAGCATTGCAACCTGAGGAGGTATATGGATATACTTTAAGCATTGAGTTTACTGATGGTACCAAATATTCCAAAAAAGGAGATATAACATTATTACGATAACAGAGACAGGATATGAAAAGATTTTTAGCACATACTAATTTTTTAATCTTTCTTGTAAGCGCATTTGTTTTTTTAAATCATGCGGGCGCGCAGGATTTGCATTTCTCACAATATTTTAATGCGCCGCTTTTAACCAATCCCGCCAATACAGGTTTTGAACCGGATGCAGATTGGCGGGCAGGAATAAATTACCGCAATCAATGGTCTGGTATTTTGGATAATCCTTATAAAACTATGAGTGCCTGGGGCGATGCACAATTGTTTAATAATCGTTTTGAAAATGGCTGGATGGGTGCAGGACTTGTATTGTTGAAAGATGTTGCAGGCAGCGGAAATTTAAGCAGCACGAAAGTATATGGTTCTGTCGCTTACCATCAATTGATCGGATACAACAGCCTTTTAAGCGGAGGCTTTGGCATTGGAGTAGTTAATAAATCAATAGATGTTACAAAACTTACTTTTAACAGCCAGTGGAATGGAAAGTTTTTCGACATTACTATTCCCAGCAATGAAGTTTTCAGTTCTTCATCAGTATGGTATGCTGATCTGAATGCAGGCCTCAACTATGCTATCTTTCCCACTGATAATTCTTATATAAATGCAGGTATAAGTGTTGATCATATCAACATGCCAACCGAATCTTTCTTTTCCAATAAAGAGGCGGATACAAGGGTGCCTATGCGCTTCAATGTTTTTGTAAACGGCAGTTTTAAATTGAATGACCTGTGGATCATCAATCCCAACATTTATTTCAGCACAATGAGTAACTCTACTGAAATTGTTGGAGGAATGAATGCGCATTATAATTTAAGCGGAGACGGTAATACACAATTGATTGGTGGTCTCTATTACCGCATGAAAGATGCTTTTATACCGATGGTTGGTTTTACTATCAGTTCTGTTTCTGCAACGATAAGTTACGATGCTACCACTTCTACCTTAGGTTCATCAACGCAAACACTCGGTGCTTACGAATTATCTATAACAAAAGTTGGATTGTTCTCGGAATATGGCAAAAATGTAAAATGCCCTTCAGTAAAATTTTAAACTGGTACATCATCATCACCCGGTAATTCGGGTCGCTTTAACTTGGTTAATTCCAGAGATTGTTCATAACGCCATGCATCAATTTTTTTCTGATCACCGCTTAATAAAACCCCGGGCACATCCCATTCCCGGAATTTCGCCGGCCTTGTATATACGGGCGGTGCTAAAAGATCATCCTGGAATGAATCAAACAGCGCAGAGGTTTCATCATTCAATACACCGGGCAGTAACCTGCCAACAGCATCAACAATAATAGCAGCAGCTATTTCGCCGCCGCTTAAAACAAAATTTCCTACAGAAATTTCTTTGGTTATATAATGATCGCGTATGCGCTGGTCAATTCCTTTGTAATGCCCGCAAATAATAAGCAGGTTTTCTTTTAGCGAAAGCTGGTTAGCCATTTTCTGATCAAAGATGGCAGCATCGGGCGTCATATAAATTATTTCATCGTAAGCAGTTTCTTTTTTTAGTTCATCAATCGCATTGGCAAGCGGCTCGCACATCATCACCATTCCTGCGCCGCCGCCATACTGGTAATCGTCAACCTGTCCATAATCATTTATCGCCCATTTACGCAGGTTGATCGTTCTTACCTCAAGCAGGTTTTTCTGCTGCGCGCGTTTTAGAATACTATGGTTAAGCGGGCTTTCCAGTAATTCAGGCAGTACAGTAAGAATATCAATTTTCATCAGGCAAATATAAACCTGTGTTGAATGATTTTAAGTGTGATGAAAGCCTCCGGAAGTTTTCAATACTAAATGTATATATTTGAATAAGCAACTGCTTTATCCATATAAACTACAAGCCCGGAGATAAGTAACTGCAAGACCCTTACTTATGATGATTGATATTAGCAAACAGAAGAATGAAGCAATAATACCGGCAGAAGCTGTTACAATATTGTTGTAAGAAAAGACAATATTGGCCATAAAACAAAGCGGCGGCGCAAGGCGCTGCTTTTGTTTGAATATAAAAGAATATTGAACATGATCAAATTGTTATGCCTGCCATTACTTACAAAATAGTATATCATAAAAATGCAAACCGCATATTGGTGCAGTTTGAGCAAAATGCACAATGGAATAAGCGGATTAAAGCAGTTGGAGGAGCCCAATGGAGTAAAAGCCTAAACGGATGGACAATACCCGACACACCTGACAACAGGAAAAAATGCGGGTTGGCACAAGCTACCCCGTCGCTGATAAAAAAAGAGATTACTGTTGCACCGGTTATTAAGAGCAAACAGGTTGCCGCAACAGGCAGTCAAACAGGCAAAACAGCCTTAAGTTATATAAGCGATACCAATAAAGAAGAGCTGAAGAAGTTTTTGCAACAGCTTACATTAAAAGCCTACAGCCCCTCTACTATACGCACTTACCGGGTTGAATTTGCACAACTGTTACAGGTTTTGGGCAAGCACGATGTAAGGCTGTTACAGCCAGAACATTTAAAAAGATACTTATTATGGTGCATCAGCAACGGCCTTTCAGAACACGGCGTACACAGCCGCATGAATGCGCTTAAATTTTATTTTGAGCAGGTATTGTACAGAGATAAATTTTTCTTTGAAATACCGAGGCCGAAAAAGCCTTTGCAGTTGCCAAAGCTTTTAAATGAAAGCGAATTAGCCAGGTTGTTTAATGCAATAGAGAACAAAAAGCATAAAGCCATGCTGTTTACCGCATACAGTGCAGGGCTGCGGTTGAGTGAAATAGTAAATTTAAAAATAGCGGATATTGACAGTAAACGCATGCAGATATTTGTACAAAGGGCAAAAGGAAAAAAAGACAGGTATGTAAATTTAAGCCCTGTGTTATTGGATATTTTAAGAAAATATATACAGTTGTACAAGCCAAAGCCGCAGGTATATTTATTTGAAAGCGAACAAACCCATAGCTGTTACCCGGTTAGAACAGTGCAGCAGGTGTTTTCAAATGCAAAGCAAAAAGCCGGTATTAAAAAAGAAGTTGGTATACATAGTTTACGGCACAGCTTTGCCACCCATTTACTGGATAAAGGAACAGACATTAAATATATAAAAGACCTGTTGGGGCATTTCAGCATTAAAACCACTGAAAGGTATTTGCATGTAAGCAAGAAAGCCCTGGTAAATATAATAAGTCCGTTTGATGATTTGTGGAAGAATGGTGAGGTTGAATGG
>JABDAV010000131.1 GCA_013289015.1 Bacteroidota bacterium
AAATGCGGTCTTTCGATGTGATGCATTACAAAAGACGGGCAAAATAATCATTGCCGGTTCTGGAACCAACGAAGATATTGCCGGCAGTGCTCTTGTTCGTTATAACCAAAGTGGAATTATTGACAGTTCCTTTGGAAAAAATGGCTATGCTATCGTTGGTTTTGATGTGGCTAATCAAGGGGCTTTTCGTAGTGTTGCTATATTGGATAACGATGAAATAATTGCTGCCAGTGAAGGGCCAATCATTTTCCTTGCTAAATTCACAAAGGATGGCAAACTTGATTCTTCTTTTGGTATAAACGGATGTGTTCAGAATCGCTTTAGTTATAATGATGGTATTTTTTCAATGCAAATACAGACTGATGGAAAAATCATCGTTGCGGGTGATCTGACAGCCGGCTTTAGCGATCCATCCTATGCACTTGTCGCGCGTTATTTACCTGATGGTACAATAGATATAAATTTTGGAGACAGTGGCCGAAAAATCCTGCCTGAATCGATTGGACTCTCTTCAGTCGTTTTACAAAAAGACGGTAAAATAGTCATTGGAGGAATAGCCAATGCTGGGGATAATGAGTTTTATGTTGGAAGACTTACTTCGGGTGGTAATTATGATGAAAGTTTTGAAAATAAGGGTTATGTACTTACAAGATTTTTCGAGAATCGCCGGGATGGTCTGGAGTCCTTAACAATGCAGCCGGACGGAAAAATACTGGCAGCGGGTTACTGCAATGGTTATTTTTTAAACCAGGACATAGGTGTTGCAAGGTATAACGTCGATGGAAGTCTTGATAACAGTTTCGGAGAAGGCGGATTAAAGGCAATTCACATTAATAATGCAGCAGAAGCCACTACTGTCATAATACAAAGAGACAACAACATAATTTTATCGGGAAGAACTTACAATGACGAGGCTTTCAGAAGTGACGCTGTGCTTATAAAGTTACACACAGACGCAAGTCCTGATTCAACATTTGGGGTGAATGGAATTTCTATTACCGATCTCAGTAATGGCGGTTATGACTCGGAATATGGTGCTATTTTACAAACCGACGGCAAAATAATAGTATCGGGGCAGAGTGATATGAGAGATGGATCAAACTACGGGAATGTTGCCCGTTTCAATAATACTGATGAGTCGCAAAAACAAATCATCATCACGAAAATCCGCCATTGGATACAACATCACAACGGCATCGAATGGGATAACGTAACTGGCGCTAGCAGCTATACAGTGCAAAGAAGTTATGATGGCGTACATTTTAGTTCTATCGCAAGAATAACTGCAAGCAATCATTCTAATTACACTTATGCAGATCCTTCGCCCTTAAGTGGCACTAACTATTATCGTCTCCAAACAACAAGTATAAGCAATGCGGTAACTAATTCAAATGTTATTGCCGTAACAAGTGATAACAATACCGTTACCATTTCTCCTAATCCAGCAAGTAGCAGCTTGCATATCGACGGCTTATCATCAACACAAAAAACAAAACTGACCGTTGTTGATTTTAATGGTAATGTAAAAATGCAAATGGTTGCCAATGCTTCCTCTTATAATTTAAATATTGGTTCCTTGCATGCAGGCAATTACATACTAAAGATTGAAACAAACGGCGAAGTGGTTACAAAGCAGTTTGTAAAACAATAAATATTCATCGGCTGGATATTGCTTTGCATTTACTGATCATACTTTAACTAATTTAATCCTTAAACTATGGCAACATACTAGTCGAAAAATTATGTTTATTAGCTTTATCCATCGGTCATTTGCATCTTGCTCATGACTATCTTTTGCCTGGATAATTTATCTACATATATAGGTTGGCTTAAAATAAATAGTTATGACTCAGGGTATATTTATTTTTTCTCTCTAAGACATTACTTTCGGCTTTGCTTAACGCATAAATGAAAACGATTACTTAAATAACAGTAATCTTGATAATTACTTGCAAATAATTGATTATCAATAATTTTTGTGACCCCGCAGAGACTCGAACTCTGGACCCGCTGATTAAGAGTCAGCTGCTCTACCAACTGAGCTACGGAGTCATTATTATTTGAGAACTGTTTTTTACAGGGCTGCAAAAATAAACGATTAGCGTATTTTGCAACCTAATTTTTTTTAATGGCTGAATCTTCACAAAAACTTATCATTATCACTGCACCATCCGGCGCCGGTAAAACTTCAGTCACTAAGTACCTGTTAGAAAAAATTCCGCAACTTGCCTTTTCTGTATCAGCCACTACACGTAAATCACGTCGCAATGAAAGAGATGGTATTGATTATTATTTTATAACCGAAGAAGCATTTCATACCAAAATACAGGAAAAAGATTTTATAGAATGGGAGATGGTGTATGAAGGGAAATATTACGGAACATTCAGAAGTGAACTGGAAAGGATCCGGAACGATAATAAAATTCCGTTGCTGGATATTGACGTAAAAGGAGCTATTCATGTGCATGAGCAATTTGATGGTAACTGCCTTACTGTTTTTATTGAACCGCCATCTGTTGAAGAATTGAAAAGAAGGCTTGAAAGCCGGGGCACAGAAAGCCTTGAAAGCTTGCAAACAAGATTGAATAAAGCCGTGTTTGAATTAAGCTTCAAACAACAGTTCAATAAAATAATCGTTAACGATAACCTGCAGCAGGCTTGTACAGAAGCTGAAACAGCAGTGAAAGATTTTTTAAAATTATAAGGCTATTGATGCTTACACCAACAGCCTTATAAATATGTTGACTGCTATCCTGCGGTCAATGATTAATTCTTTGTTCTGTTTTGATATGCCGGTTGTGCAGGCGCGGTATATCCGTTTGTCTTTATCTCATTTTTTATTTCGGAAACAGCACGTTCCAATTGCGGATCTACTCCTTTTGCCATTGCACCAAGGTCTTCGCGTACTTCTATATCAGGATCAACACCGTGGCCTTCTGCAAACCATGTTCCATCCGGATTGAACTGCCTGAATGTTGGCACTGTAATTCCACCGCCATCAATCAATGTGGGGCAACCGCTGATGCCAATCAATCCGCCCCATGTTCT
This sequence comes from Bacteroidota bacterium, assembly GCA_013289015.1. Lineage (GTDB taxonomy): Bacteria > Bacteroidota > Bacteroidia > Chitinophagales > Chitinophagaceae > Parafilimonas. The sequence continues at coordinate 3,049 of JABDAV010000131.1, forward strand.
TCCGCCAATCAACGGCCCGAGTTTTTTCTTTTTGAAAAAATCAGGAAAAGCATCACCGCCTGAACCGCTCCATCCGTTTATCAACATCACTTTTGGGCCAAAGTTGGCATTGGAAGGTGTTGGTGTTGGATTGCCATCGCGTATTGCAAAAAAAGCAAGCGGTGTACGGTTAAGCATCTCAATAAAACGATCAGGAATTTGTCCGCCGTCATTAAATCGTTCATCAATTATTAATGCCTTCTTATCCCACTGCGCATTAAATTGTCGTATCAATTCACTCTGTCCGTCAATGCCCGTGCTGGGCACATAGATGTAACCAACCTCACCATTTGTTTCACTATCCACTTTACTTCGCATGTCTTCTATCCACGAAAGATTACGCAACCTGTATTCATTATCCATGGTTTGAACAACAGCCGTTTTTGCATTAGTGAAAGAAGGAGTTGAGTTATAAGTAAGCTCGATGGTTTTTTTGGCGAGTCCTTCAAATACGGCATAAGGTTCCTGTGCTGTGGTAAGCGGCACGCCATTTACCGCAAGAATATAATCGCCTTCTTTTATGTTAATGCCCGGCATGTCAAGAGGTGAGCGCGCTTCAGCATCCCAGGCTGCGCCATGTAATATCTTTTTTATTTTGTAATAGTTGCCATCAGCTTCCCAGTTCACACCAAGATAACCCATGGTTTGTCTTTTAGTTTCTTCGATATCGCCGCCGCCATGATAGGTATGTGATGAACTTAATTCGCCGATCATTTCGCCAATAACAAAATCTACTTCTTCACGTGTCATTGCGCCTGCAAATATTTTTGAATAGCGCTCTTTTACTTTATTCCAATCAACACCGTGCATGTTGGGATCATAAAAATAATCGCGTTCAAGACGCCATGCATCATTGAAGATCTGTTGCCATTCGCGCTTTGGATCGACCATCATCTGCATTTCTGATAAACGCAGGGGCTTATCAAATTTCTGGCCTTCATCTGTATTGATGATGGCAGCATTATTATCTTTTAGTACCAGTGCTTTTTCACTGTTTGCCGAAAGCACATAATTATCTACGCCATCTATAATTGTTTTTTCTTCACGCTTATCTATATCGTAATATTTGAGAGAAGGTTTTGCATCATCAGGTGAGCCGGTAGATGGGAACTTCAGGTAAATAATTTTTCCTTTAGCTGCGCTTAATTGCCCATAATTGCCATTGCTTAAAGGCAATATCACCATTCGTTCTTCCAATCCATCAAAATCTATATTTACATTTTTTACGTCAGGTTTATTTTCATGAACAGTTGTATCTTTCTTATCATCTTTTTTGGGCGATGATGTTTTGGCTTCTGGTTTTTCTTCATCTGCCTTTACTGCAACTGTATCATTCTTTGGTGCAATTAAAGAAGGTGTTGATTTTTCCAAACTGATCACACCAATTTTACTTGAATTTGCATAGATAAATGTGTTATCGATATCGCTGTAATACGGCTGAAAATTATCGGTGATCACAACGTAAATGTATTTTCCATTTTCATTAAAAACAGGACTGTAGCAATTATAAAAACCACTCATTGCCTGTTGCAGTTTTTTGTTTTTATAATCGTAAATAAAAACCGTGTTATGCTGATTCGTTAAGTCTCTTGCATAAGTAATCCACCGGCTGTCCGGCGACCAGCTCACCGTAAAATTTTCAAGCGCACCTTGTGTAAACAATAAGGCTTTATCAACATCTGTTGTTTGATTGGCTGCCACATCATAAATTTTTATACGCATGGCTTTATCAATAAATGCAAGCTTCTTACTGTCGGGAGACCAGAATAAACTATACCGGAACCCTGCTCCATAATCTGTTAACTTTTTTGCACTGTTCTCTTTGTTTGCATCAGCAATCCACAATTCATATTCGCCCGAAGAATCGCTCCAGTAAGCAATTGTTTTTCCATCGGGCGACCACGCCGGGTATCTTTCTGCAACACCTGATGTACGCGTAATATCTTTTATATATCCATCTTTTGCGGGCACAGAAAAAATATCGCCTCTTGCTTCCACCAATGCACGGCTGCCATCCGCACTTATAGCAAAATGCTGAACCATTTTTGCAACATTTTCCAGTTTGGGTTTCAACATTGCATCATCTGTTACAACATTCACGCTAACTTCTTTTTGTTGTTGTGATGATAAAGACCAGAGATATAATTTTCCGCCGGCTTCATATACAATATCATCAGGGCCAAGCGAAGGATAATGCACATCGTAATCTGTAAACTTTGTAAGCTGTTCAAATGATTTTTTTGTAAGATCATAGCGCCACAGGTTCATTCTTTCTTCAGCTCCACGATCACTTAAAAAATAAATGTAATTGCCATGCCACATGGGGAATTCGTAACCTGCGTCATTGGGTTCAGAAATATATTGTGAGGTGAGTGTTTGAAAATTGAATATGCAGAGATCTGCTTTCCAACCGCCACGGTAACGCTTCCAGTTTCTGCCAACCTGTGAGCGAAACACAAGCGCCATCTGGTTTCCATCGGGTGAGTAAGAACCAAACTCGGCATAGGCCAAAGGCAATTTTTCATCAGGGCCGCCGGTGGCTGCAATTGTGTAGAACTGGTCAAATCTTGCTTTGCCGCTTTCTCTTATTGATGCAAACAAAACGCGTTTGCCGTCATTTGTCCAGTCAACAACGCGATCCGGGAAACCATGTTCTGTTAAGCGAACAGGCACTCCCCCGTTTGATGGAATTACATATACATCGCTGTTGCCATCGTAGTTGCCGGTAAAGGCAACTGACTTTCCATCAGGCGAAAATTTTGGATAGCTTTCAACACCCGGCGGCGAACTTAATTTTAAGGCTGTGCCGCCATCTTTCGGCATTATCCACAAGTCATTTGCATAGCTGAAAACAATTTGCGTTGCAGATACATCGGGATAACGAAAAAGCCCGGCATCAATTTGTGCAGCAGCAGTAGTATACAATAATATTCCGGTAACAAAAGCAGTGATGGTTTTTTTCATAATGAATGATTATGTTCAGCAAACATAGTTTTACTCACGATACATTAAAAATAATTTAGTGTATAACTGGCATGCATTAATGATGTACGGTTTCATTTTAATACTGCATGTGCTGCACTTAGCATTAATTTTGTTATATACTAACAAAGCCTTGCTGCAGCATCATTTAATAAAATCCATATATGCCATCATTCAAAAACAAAACAATATTTATAAGCGGTGCGAGCCGCGGGATTGGAAAGGCTATTGCATTAAGATTTGCCAAAGAAGGGGCCAACATTGTTGTCGCGGCTAAAACTATAGAGGAGGATGAACGGCTTGGCGGAACAATTTATTCAGCAGCAACAGAAATTGAGGCTGCCGGCGGAAAAGCGCTTGCTGTGCAGGTTGATATAAGATCTGAAGAACAAATAAAAGCTGCAGTTGAAAAAGCTGCTGAAACTTTCGGGGGGATTGATGTTCTCATCAATAATGCATCTGCCATACAATTAACCGATACTGAACATACAGCAGCAAAGCGTTTTGACCTGATGCATGCGATTAATGTGCGCGGAACTTTTTTGGTAACGCAACATTGCATACCTTATTTAAAAAAGGGATCGAATGCGCATATACTTACTTTATCACCGCCGGTTAACCTGAATGAAAAATGGCTCGGCCCTCACATTGCTTATACCATGAGCAAATACAATATGAGTATGATGGCGCTTGGCTGGGCAGCAGAGTTGAAAAAATATAACATTGCCTCCAATGCATTATGGCCGGCAACAACTATTGCAACGGCTGCTGTAAAAAATCTTTTGGGTGGTGATGCCTTAGTGAAGATGAGCCGTAAACCTGAAATTCTTGCTGATGCTGCATTCTACATATTGAGCAAAGCTTCTGCTATCTGCACAGGTAATACCTTTATTGATGAAAAAGTTTTGCAGGCAGAAAATATTCACAACTTCGATCATTATGCTGTTACACCTGGCGGCAATTTATATCCTGATTTGTTTTTGTAAACAAACTTGTTGAATATAATTTAAAATTTGAACGGGAATAATTATTATTAACTCATTGGCGGAGTTTTTTATAGAAGATAGAACAGAAAAGATGTTTGCCTGATATCTTATTCCATGATCTTCTCCGCTTTTGTAAAACCTTTGCCAGTGGCTAACTGGGATAATAAGATACTGTATAAGACAGCAGGCTCATTTCTTCGATATAACTTCGATCTATTGGATCGAAGAAATACCGTCTTTATTTCGATTAAATTTCCTCAAAATA
>JABDAV010000132.1 GCA_013289015.1 Bacteroidota bacterium
TTTTCCCGGATAAATTCAAGTCCGTTTATTTGTTCCTGCGGGTTTGCATACCGGGAAAACATCATTCCGAACACTCCTGAAACCATGCCATTTATAAATCCATCGCCGCTATCGCCAACAACATCATCACCCTCAACCAGGTAATAACTCGGGCTAAAATCAGCATTACGCCAAAAGTTTGAAAAGTCTTGCGCGCCGGCGTTTAGGGCATCATTGTTTTGCGGGCCAACACCATTTAAAACGGCCTGGTTATACCAATACCGGCTTTTAATTACATCCTGTTCTGTAACGCCGCCATCATGATAAAACCTCGATAGCACTATCATTGCATTGCCACAACCTGCTTCGGCAGATTTTTTAATCCAGAAAAATGCAGAATTTTCATCTTTGGCAAATCCGGCAATATTATCATTATCATAAATAATACCCAACTCCAGCATGGCTTCTGCATCCCCCAAATCTGCAGCCTGCTTAAACCATTTTATAGCTGTTGGAACATTTTGAGAAATACCTTCTTTACCATTATAATAAACCCTGCCGTTAAATATCATTGCCCATGTGCAATTTTTTGACGCGGCCTTTGATGCAATATCCATTGCTTTATGTATATCAGGTGGTGAATCTTTAAAACCTTTTTCATACAAATAAGCGTACATAAGCATTGCATCGGGATCGCCAAATTCAATTCCTTTATTATACCATGCTATTGCAGAATCTATGTTTGTATTAAAGCCATACCCTTTTTCATACATACATCCAATTACTTCAGCCGATTTACTCACACCTTCAGCATAACTTTGAAATAGATACTTTGCGGCATTTGCATAATCTTTGTCCAGGTAGTGTTCTATGCCATTATCATAAACGGCAGGCGCAAAATCTGCATCTGCAGACTTTTCCAAAAAAGTTTTTCCGAATGATTTGGCATTGTCTCCTTCCAATCCAAGATTACATGCATAAAACATAAGATATAATGCTTCGGCATCTCCGTTTCGCGCTTTATTTTCTATTGTTTTTATATTGGTCTTACACAGTTTATATCCTGCATCTTCATCCATTTTATATTCGCCAAAACCTAAATAAAGAAATATTCCTTTCCACATTGCCGCCATTGCATCTCCTGATACAACAAGCGGATCAAGGTTTTTGGCAACGCTTTGATAGTGCGTATTTAAAAGCCCATAAAAACCATTAACAGCTTTCATTCTTGGAGTTGAATAGCTGCTTTTAGTAACAACATCTGTTTTAAAAAATGCTTCAGAAGAAAGAGCAAAATATTTTTGTGCAATAACTACGTTGGCTAACGATGCGTTAACAATAAAGCGAACTGAATCATTTGGAAGTGAAAAATCTGATGAATAAGGAATATTAAAATCCTGTTGTGCATTGCTTGCCAAAGGCAAGGAAACTTTTTTATAATTATTCTCATCAGTGCCCTTACCGGCTGGAATAATGTTTACATCTATTTGCTTAAAATCAACAGCACTTGTATTCTTAACTTTTATATCAATACGGCCATTTTCATTGTACTTTATTGCCGATGCTTTCTGCGGGTTATAATAAGCAATATCACTTATATTTAATGAAGCACTATTAATGAGATATTTTGAAGAATCACCTGGAAAATCGCCGGTTCTTTTTAAAAGAAATTTACGTGCCGGTTCATTTTTATCATTATTAATAAATTTCAAGGTTCCGTTATTATCCACAAGCAATAAATGCTCACTACGTATCCCCCAATTAGTATTTTCAATTGCAGCTATTTCTGTTACGGTTAATGCCTGGCCGTCAAAGTTTGCAATAAAAGTTTTTTCACCTTTCGGCATGTTGCCTGAAACATTTAGCGGAGTGCCGTTAATGTTTTTTTGCCATATACAATAATCAAAACCCGAATAAGTATTGGCATCATTCTTTAAAAGGCACAGTTTATAATACATTAAAAGGTTTCCATTTATCTGTTGCCCTTCCCATGTGCCGCTTAAATCAGCCTGGTAATTTTGCACAGGCTGCCCGGAAAAATCATAAGAATTGCCCGATTGATTCTGCTGGTTGTTTTGTTGTGATTGACTTTGGCTCTCAGGTTTTTTGTGCGTTTTCTTTTCTAATAAACCTAAAGCGGCGCCCGCAGCAGGCGCTATATATTTTGTTACCTGTGCGGAAGCCCCGGTAAATAATAAAAATGTAATGAGTATTAAAAATGCTTTATTCATAGGTAGTGTTTTATGAGGGAATTTTTAATTAGATAAAAGAGTAGTTAGCGATTTATTTTTAAAGTTGATTCGATTTTTACCAACTCACTTGACTTTACAGTACGTGACAGACTATTCAATCAGTTCCCGGGCTTATTGTAAAGAGTTGCAGGTATTTCTTTAACCGGCATCAGTTCTATGCCATTCCATAAAAAATTAAGATCAGCTAAGGAAAGGTAAGAACCTTTTTCATTATATCCATGATAAATGAATTCGCACATTGATCTGTGTTCGGCGTTTCCAATACCGCTCTCCTTATACACCCTGGGATATTGGTTATTGTACACCCAATGGATTTCTGTTTGCAAATAAGAATTGTACAGGTCGCTGTTGTTATATCCAGGCATAAACTGATCACCTGGCTCCATTACTTTAGACGAATCGAAAGAAACGGGGGATGGCACAAAACTATAACTGGCAGGTGCACCAGTGTTGTAAAGCCTACCAGGTAATTTATCGATTTTCGTAATATTTTCACCATCCCATATAAAATGTTTATTATTTACTGTAAGATAAGAGCCAAACAGATCATATCCATTGTAAATAGCTTTACCACCATCTTTAATATAAACATACACGATTGGATATTTTTGAATAGCATACGCATCAGGTTCATCGGGATCTCTTGGATAATACCAGCCTACTTCCTTATTTTCATAAACCTGGCCTTGCATATATGGATCTCTGCATTCGGGTGTGCTTCTCAGTAGTGATGCGGGGTTTCGAATAAATTCATCTCTATTAATTCCAAGTTTCTGAGGTATTTTACTTACCGGTGTTAACTTATTACCATCCCATTTTAAAATTTGATTCGTGCTGGTGTCAGTAATATAAGAAGTGGTAAAATCAGTGCCATTATAAACGGCTCTTTTATCTCTGATCCAAACTATTGGAAATATAATTGTTACAGTGCCTGCAGGGTATGCCCATGAAACCTTGCCCTTTTTGCCACAGGGGAACGGGAAAAGATTATCTCCATAGGAACTTCTACTCTTAGGATTATGTTTGCCATCAGGCAACAAAAAAGGCTCAATATCAACTGTATCACTTTTCTTATTCAACAGATCTTCCGGCAGTTGCTGCACTTGCTCGAAATTTTTATAGTTCCATAATAATATTTTCCCATTAAGCGTGATATACATGCCTTTTTTATTATTCCCCTGATAAAAAGCCGTTCCTCCATCTTCACCATATACTGATACTGCAGGGTATGGGTTGTCAGAAAAAACGCTGTAAGACCAGCCAATGCTATCACCTCGTACTGTTGTATGTTGAGCCTCGCTCAGATTGATAAAAAACAAAGCGGGTATTATTATAAAAAAAAATTTCATTATCAACTACTAACATTCCGGGTTAACAAAAAAGGTTTCTTTTGAGCTGAATTTACAATTTATGCCAATGCATTTTCAATAAATCCGCATCTTTTTTAAAAGAACTGGGTTAAAGAATTTGAATCCTGTAAGTAAACATTAGGTCCATCCTGTTTTGCTGATACACTATTTCATTTTAAGATTTATTTCTTCTTCGGTAATTTTTGTAACATCAAACCTGTTATCATTATTTGCAAGCAGGTCGTCTAACAATTTATTTGATGAACATTTGTGCGATACTTTTAAAGTGCCTGATCCGTTTTCAAATTCTTTATCAACCTTAATAATTGCAGTATCTGTTGCAAGTGTTCTTGCATAATTGCTCAAAGAGGTATAATCAATATTGGTGAAAACTATATTGGTGAAATTATTTTCCAGCTGCGCAATATTCGGAGTTTGCGCGCCAGCATTATTATTGACCGTAGCAGCAGCTTTATTTTTCTTTTTAAAAACACTGCCGTCAAAAATTTTATCAATGCCCTGGTCTATTTTATCACTTGTTTTGTTCATTACTTTAAGTTCTGCCTCTGTTTTGATATTGTTGATGGAAGAATCAATAACTTTTGTCTGAGCATTTACACAAACGGTAGCGCACATGGCAGTTAACAACATTACTATAGGTTTCATAGCTTGCAGTTTAAGATTTTTAAAAAATTGTTTTTAAATATTGGGATAACATTAAATCAGTTAGAAAAAAACTTTGCTTCATAATCCAGGTTGATGGCGAATAATGTCCAGTCTGCGCCATTCCAGTTCTCAAAATCAACTCCCAGGTATTTTATTAATGATTGCTTAATCTTATCATAATCTTCAGCATTTGTTTGCTTTTCCAATTCAAGAATAAAAGAACTCCCTAAACCAAAAGCAACAAATGGATTGATAAAATCATCATCATATAAAACCTTCAGGTTGTTGAAATATAAATTACCAATGCCCCTTCCTATCATTAACTGTGTATGAACATTTTCTTTATAGTAAATGTCAACAATCACGTAACCGGATTCAACATCATACGTTCCGTGATCGAATGTGTTTGCCGGGTGCGCACAATAAGCTAAATCGGCAACACCCGGGCTGTAAAAAAAGTTTTGCATAGATTGAGCGTATGTTACAAAACTTATTATGGAAAAGAAAAAGATCAAAATTGTTTTCATAACCCGGTTTTTAATGGTGGAATAATTATTGTTTATTGTAGTAGTGCTTAAAAAAGAAAGAAAATCTACCGGCTTATAATTTTTTTTCAGTTTTAACTATTCCCGGTTTTGAATTTTTGCTGAAGGTGGTATAAAAAATATTTTTCAGCTGTACCTATAACAGGTACATTTTTGTAATTTTTTTTCTTTACAATTAATTTGTATTGCTTAAAAATTGTTTGTGAATATCAACTTCGATCTTATTAAATAAATACTACCCTATGATCAATAGCAATACATATGCGGATGAATTAAGAAGAGGTTGCTTTATACTTAAAGAGAGAAAAAATTTTAAGTTAGTCTTCTTTGCATTAATGCTATTCTATTAAAATAAAATCTCCCCATTGTAACGGTGAGCTGTTTTTATCTTTTTGCATTGTGATTTGTGCTTTTCTCAAAGCTTCATCAAGCGGTTCTCCATTTAGCCAGTTAGTATAAAAAAGAGAAAACAATTCTTTAGTTTGTTTTGCAGAAACTTCCCATAAACTTGCCAATATATAGTGCGCGCCTGCAAGCTTAAAAGCTCTGTGTAAACCTAAATTTCCTTCAGTATGTGTTATATCACCTAAACCGGTTTCGCATGCACTTAAAGCAACCAACTGCACACTGTCTAACAGCAATGACTCAATTTCATTAGCTGTTAAAATACCATCATCACGATCTTTTTTAGACACTCCATTTTTCCAATAATAATTAACACCTGCAAAAGCAAGCCCGCAACGGAATTGCGGTTCTTCTATACCCGCAATGAATTTTTCAGGCGGAACAGCGTTTATTTGTTTGTCATTAAAAGGGGTATAAAAGCCATGTGTTGAAATTTGCAGCACACCTTTCATTTTAAATGTTGCCCGTTTAAAGCTATCCTCTGTAGCATAGTCATGCTCGCAGCTTTGAACATTTATTTTGTTCTGCCTGAATATTTTTTCTAAAGTATCTGTTTCGTTTGTAAGCAGATTTGGAAAAGGTATTATTTCTATGTTTTTATTTTCAACTGATATTTCGTTGTTTCTTAATGGTATAATGAAGGGACAATCATACCTTGGCGTGTTGCTATTGAACATGGAATTATCATAATTCATACTACCCCAGATGTTTATTTTTTTCGGGGCATTGTATTGCTGATAGTCAATACCCGCTTCTATTAAACTTAAAAAATAATGGAGCTTATAAATGTTGAGTAAATGATTCTTGCCGTTATAAATTGCATTGAATGATATGTTATGTAATATGCCTGCAGGCGAATAATTTATTTCATGTGCATTTTTTACATAGGGCGCAAGAGGCGCCCAAACCATGTTATACAATTTGATCGCGGATCTCCCACTGCTGTCATATAGTTCATCAGCAAGCTGATTTTCATTTATCGGGTTGCCGTTTTTATCTTTCGTCAGCTTTAGAATATCTGCTTCACTGCATAAAGGCACAAATACTGCAGTGTTATATGATTGTTCAAATACAAGTGCCGCATACAAAGCGCTATCAGTAAAACTATTTGATAAATAATTAAAGCGAACAAATTCAATATTCACAGTTCCGGGTTGCGTCCTTATATCGATTGCTTTTGATTTCACTTCTTCATAAGAATCAGGACCTCTCTCCGAAATTTTTCTTTCAAGCTTATTGCGTACCTCTTTCAAACTGTCAATATCTACATTTCTTTTATTAATAGGCAAAGAATATTCATCTGACAGCAACTGCTTAACGCATTTCAATCCCCGGTACGGCAGGGGAATATCTGTATCCCAATATGCTCTTGTATGCTGCAATAATTCATGCCTGTTTAAATAGATTAGGTTTTTCGATTGCAATTCCATAAATAAAACAGTGCCTATAATTTTTCTGCAGGTTTCTTTATCATTATACATAATTGTATAAAAGAGATTAAAAATGTTTTCCAGGTAAGGCATATAAGAAAATTCATCTTCTTCAGACATGCCAATTGAATTTGTACTCACCTCATACAACATCCACTCTGCTATTTTTATTAACTGGTCTGAAGCCTCATCATACTTTTTCATATAGATCATGTTCTCGCATAAACATTCAGCTGTTTGCTGAAATATTACAGATTTATATTGCAATTGATACAACACATTAAAGTTTCTTCTAAAAACTGAATCGGATTTATTGTATTGTTTTGTCTGCATGTACAAACGACCTAACTGCAAAGCCATTTCATAATAATATCTGTGCTTTTGGTGGAATTGTTTCAATTGATTAAATACCTGTTCATACAATTGTATAGCAGATAACAGGTTGTGTTGATATTGCAGCAGTGAAGCCTTCAAGTTAAGATAAGATATCTGCAAACCCGAATCCTTATCGCTGTTTATGTTAGCTTCAATATGATCGCGTATATCTGCGGCGCTGTCTGCCATTCCGTTCAATAAATATTGCTTTGCCAAATAAATGGAAGCTTTT
>JABDAV010000133.1:0-431 GCA_013289015.1 Bacteroidota bacterium
CTAAATTGTTGCCATGAAAATATGTTGTAAAAGGGAGTGACACAAGGAACGATGCCATGAAATACTATTGCAGGTAACATAAAAAATTATTTCGCAAAAGCCTGTACGTTGGTTCCGAATATTTTTACCGCGATGGCCAGTAAGATCACCCCAAAAAATTTGCGTACTGCTATCAGACCGGTTTTTCCAAGAATTTTTTCCAGCCACTTTAATAAATGTACTGCAGCGAAAATGATGATGAGGTTAATTAAAATTCCAAGTAGAATATACTCATCGTCATAATTTGCTTTTAAAGACATAATGGTGGTTAACGTGCCCGTTCCTGCAATCAAGGGAAATGCAATAGGCACCAGGGTTCCGGTTGAGCCCGGCTCCTCTTTAAAAATATCAAGGCCTAAAACCATTTCAAGCCCAACAAGGAACATTACAAT
>JABDAV010000133.1:441-6724 GCA_013289015.1 Bacteroidota bacterium
TTGATCCACCTACCGCAAATGAGTGCACATCAAGGTTCAACACTTTTAATAAAGGCTTACCCGCATATAAAAACAAGATCATTAACACGCCGCTTACCAACGTAACTTTTGCAGCGTTAATATCTCCGCTTTTATTTTTTAAACTTATCAACACCGGTATTGAACCAATGATATCAATTACTGCAAACAATGTAAATGTTACAGTGACGAGCTTATTAAAATCCATATGCAGCTTTTTACAAAGTTAATTTTGTTTGAAAGATGAAACAGGTAAATACATTTGCAGCACATTAATTTTATATGATGAAGCTTTTATTATTTGCCACTATCTTATTTATTTGTTTAAATGCTCATGCACAGAGTAAGGATACTGCACATTTATATAACCCGAATGATGATGCTGAAAAAGAAATTGCGGCAGCAGTTAAAAAAGCAAAAGCAGAACACAAATTTGTTCTGTTACAAGGTGGCGGTAACTGGTGCGGCTGGTGTAAGCGTTTTAGCTTAACTGTTGCCAACGATGCAAAACTTGATTCAATTGTAAACGCAGATTTTATTGTGTATCACCTGAACTACAGCCAGGAAAACAAGAATGAAAAAGTCTATGCCAAATATGGTTTTCCGCAACGCTTCGGGTTTCCTGTTTTTATAATTCTTGATGAAAAAGGCAACCGTATTCATACACAGGATTCAGAATACCTTGAAGAGGGCAAAGGATATGATAAAGATAAGATCGCTGCATTTTTTGAAGCATGGAGCCCAGCAGCTTTAGATCCTGCGAACTATAAAAATTAAACCGGTATTAGATCGCAAAAATAAAATCCATAATCTGCCGGATGCTCATTGTTATCATCTGCAGCTTTCGGCGCTTTATATTTCTTATTCACGATACTTCCTTTATTAAATTGAACCGGTTGTTTAAATATCGGTCCGTCAAAAACAAAAGAATGAAACTCACCATTCTCGCCACATACATCCACAGTTGACGGAAGATCATTTATAAATGATGCATCAATCATTCTTCCACAAAAACTTTTATTAAGGTATTGTTCATTCACACAAACAACGATCGCTTTAAATCCTTTATCTATAAATTCTTTTATCAATTCAGTTGTATCGATCTTCCACAAAGGGAAAACACATTCAATGCCTGCTGCTTTTAATTTTTGCTCGCGATAGTTTTTTAGGTCCTCCAAAAAAATATCTCCGAAAATTGCTTTATTGCACCCTGATGTTTTCAAAGCATTCACTTTCTCGAGCATCATCGTTTCATACTCCTGCATAGAAGGTTCTTCTGGTAGTTCAACAGTAACCAAGGGCAACCCTATCGATGCAGTCTGCGCTTCCACCAGGCTTCTTCGTACACCATGCATGGATACACGGTCATGCACACGATTAATATTTGTAAGCAGGCATTGAATGGTATATTCATTTGAAAGCATCGCTTTATACAATGCCAATGCAGAATCTTTACCACCGCTCCAGTTAAAAAATGCTTTCTCTCCCACTGCATTTATTTAGAGTTGAACAAATACTTTTCTTTAAATAATGTATAACTGCTTTTTAATTGCTGCAGGCAATTGGCGCAAAGACAATCATGATAGCGCTCTTCAATAAAAGCTCTTTCTTCAATATTTAATTGAATGCCGCTGCATTGGCAATTTGAAATATCCCCTGCTTTGCATTCAAAAGCAACATTGCAGCGCGGGCAGGTTTTGGCTTCATGCTGGGGCATATACTATTGTTTTATAAATACCACTTTATCAGGACTAATACCAGGTGTTGTAGAGAATGAAAACTTCTTTACACCAGTTTTATCAAAACAAAAAACTTCACCCGGTGAGGTATAATCTTTTGCGTCTGTGATATATACATCGCCGGTTTCATCATCTATATTCAAACCATACATTGTTGCAATAGAAGTGCCATCTGTTATAAAATTACTTTGAGCAACACTTAAATCACCCGTATTAAATACAATTATTTTTTGATCAGCACCATATCCCGGGGTTGCATACAATCTATCACCTGAAACTCTTATCAAATAAACATTAGAGTCGATTGATTTCTTTACAGTTTCTGCATTTGCATCAATTTGTACAAGCTTCGGCAAAATATCAGCATAGTTTCCGTTGGCTACCACAAATACATTCCCATTATCATCTGCAGCCATCTTTACAGGATCAAGTCCTACAACAATTTTTTTAGTTTCAGTGAAGGCAGAAAGGTCAACAACAGAAACAGTTGAATCTGCCGGTTCAGGGTAGTTTAATCCACCTGAATTAGCCACAAATAATTTATCCCCTGAAACAACCAACTGTTCAGGATTACTCCCCACCGTAATAAATTTATCAATGGTCAAAGATGCTGTATCAATTACGGCAATGGTGCCATCATACGATGAAACAAGCAGTTTGTTTTTATAACCAACTGCATAACGGGGCTGTCTTGGAGTGCTGCCATTTTTCATATCAATTTTTGTAATCTCTTTTGCAGTAAGCGCATCTGCCACTTCAACATAGCTTGATACATTCATCACGATATACAACTTGCCACCATAAATAACAATATCATTACCGGTATCACCGAGGCTGCTGCCATTTACGTTCGCAAAAAAATCTGTGGTTTGTGCACTGGTTGAAAAATTATAATAAGTAAGCATGGTGTTATTTTGGTTGAACACTCCTTCATCCAATACATATAAGCCTGTTGTAACTTTTACAGGAGGTGTTGGCGTTGGGCTATCATTTTTATTGCATGAACTGATAATAAATATTAATCCAGCAAATAAAAAAGGAATGAGATTTTTTTTCATGATCATTGTTTTAATTTTTATTGATTGATATGCTGATTTCGTAAGACCTTCCCGGCATAGGGAAATATTTTATTACATCATAACGTTCGTTTGTAATATTGTTTAATTCACCTTTAATAATGATTGACGCTTTATTTAATGCAAATGTTTTTGCAAGCGAAACATCGTGCGTTATCCATCCGTTTAAATAGTTTGCAGGAATATTATCGCCTAATGTGTAGCGGCTTCCGGAAAAAATATTACTGTAATTAAAATTCCAGGTTTTATATGCAAGTTGCGCGATAGCTGAACCTGAATTAACCGGCGTATAAGGAATTTGATCTTTATATGAAGCAGATGTTTCATCGGTTACATCAATAGCATGCTGATAGGTATAAGCCATTTTTATAAACCATCTCCACTCCGCTGAAAATTTTCCTGATGCTTCTGCATTTACATCAACGCCCGTTATATGCACTTTGCCGAGATTAAGCATTGTCCAGATAAATAAATTCTTGTTGGGTATAGCGATGATCTTATCCTTTACAGTATTATAATAGCCATCAATGCTAATGCTTACATTCTTTATTTTTTCGCTGATAGATTTGGTATAAGTAACGCCAGCATTATATTGATTCGCATATTCAGGTTTCAGGTTTGTGTTGCCGACAATGTTATAATACAGATCATTGAATGTGGGCATACGAAATATGCGTTTATAAAAAGCCCTGAATAATAAAGGGCTTTGCATGGCGGGTTTAAATGAAACAGCAAATGCAGGCGTAAATTCATTTTTGTCTGGAGCAGCTTTTCCTAGTTGTACATCATCGTTTACATGCGTATATAAAACATTGGCATTGGCATGAAACAATTGTTTGTTGTATTGAATGCCGGCAATATTCCACAACGATAAACGTGAGGGCTTTGCAAACTGTTTCTTATTACTGTTTAAAGTTGTATAAGCAATATCGGATGCATAATTTATCTGTAAAGATCGATTGATGTTGTAAGCTAAAGCTGCGCTTGCATACAATTCATTTTGATTGTATGTATCATTCAGTTCGCCTGCATTATTTAAATAATCAGGATCAAGATACCTCGTATAACTATGCGTATATTTTGCTGAAACAAGCAATGAAGTTTTTGTATTGAGATCTTTATTATAAGCTGATTGAACGAATGCATCTGTATTCCATAAACGCTGCGTCGAATTATCATTGAAAAAAACAATCGCTCCCGGCAAACCTCTTTCAGAACTATATACCGCAGCTTTTGTTTTCCATATTGCACTGTCTTTAAATAAGCTTGTAATATTTGCTTCAGCGTTTATAGATTTTATATCAGAATTGCTGCGCTTTGATGTTGAAGAATACGGACCGTTATCAATATGAAAAGGATAATCTCCCTTTGCTTTTGTTGCTTCTGCAGAAACATTTATAAATGTTCTTTTGCTTACAGGTAAAGTAAATGCTGCATAAGGTTGCCATAAGCCAAACGAACCTTGCCTCAAACCAGCAATCCAACCCGGTTTTGCCTGCAATGGAAAACTGGCAATTGTTGATACTGATAATAATGCAGCATAACTATAACTTCTTGCAGGCATCAGCACAGTAAAACTTCCGCCATCATATAAATTAATGCGTTGCAAAAAAGTAACCGATAACTTACTCAAATCAACCTGCCCGCTTTGTGCATCAGCTATTGCAATGCCATCATACAAAACACCTGTTTGCTGTGCACCAAGGCTGCGTACAGAAATTGTTTTTAACCCGCCAATACCACCATAATCTTTTATTAAAACACCGGAGAAATATTTCGCTGCGTCACCAACAGAAGAAGTATTTAATTGCTGCAAAGTTTGCCTGTCAAGTTGCTGAACAGGGGCAGCATTTGTAAAAACATTTTTCTGCGCTGAAACAGTAACTGTATCAAGCGTGTTGTTTGTACCAGCAACCTGCGCATGTGCTATGCATGTAAGACTGCAGTACAAAAAGCTTAATATAATTTTAAAAGATGCCCGCACAGCGAAACGATTATTAAATAATGCCGTGCTTACAGAAAAAAAATAACAGGAATGCGCAAATGAAGAAGGCACATATCCGGCTTTTCACCCGAAAGCACAGCGATAAAATTTTTTGATTGGCAGGTCTTCTGGCTTGTGCTTTACCGGATTCCTTCCCATTGATGAAGCGAAAACTTACTCAACAGTGGTAATATTTCCAGCATTTGTCAATGGCCAATAATAAATGGTCAATTCACCATTCACTACTCACCATTCACCACACTTACAGCTACGGGGATAGCTTCCGCTTTTCACGGAATTCCCTTTTAATCCTCCGCCTGAGGCGGAGAAACCAAATCAGCGGCAAATGTAAACGAAGCAGTAATCAAACAAAATTCTTTTATTGTAACAATGTTGATAAGCGTATTTGTGTAATTGATTATGCAGGTTGATAAAACATTTTTTATCTTTCAGAAAAATTAATCTTGTATGCCCAACGACTTATTAGGAACAGATGAAACACCGGTTATAATACCAACCGGCGATGAGAAAACACTGGCTTTGTTATCGCATGTACTCACCTTCGTTTTTCCATTTCTGGCACCACTTATAATTTACCTGGTAAAAAAAGATGAATCATCATTTGTTGCCTATCATGCAAAAGAATCGCTCAACTTTCAGATAACATTGTTTATCCTTGGTTGCATTTTTTTCGTGCTTGTTTTTGTAATAATAGGCATCTTTTTATTATGGATAGAAGGCATCGCAGCTACAGTGCTCATAATTGTTGCAACCATTCGAGCTGCAGAAGGCAAATTATACAGGTATCCTTTTTGTATAAGGCTTATTAAATAAGCAATAACAGTTTTTTGAGCATAAGGATTGCATAATACCTGCAGCAATGTTTTGCCTACATTTACCCGCATGAAGGAAACTAAAAAGCTCGGCCTTTTCGATCTTACAATGATCGTAATAGGACTTGTAATTGGAATGGGCATCTTTCGTACGGCAAAAGATGCAGCAGCATCTTCTTCTTCTCCCCAATTTTATTTTTTAGTTTGGATATTAGGTGGCTTCATCGCTTTATGCGGTGCATTAACGTATGCAGAAATTGGTTCGCGTTATCCTATAACCGGCGGATATTATAAAATATTCGCGGTTTGTTATCATCCTTCCATTGCTTTTGGCATTAACTGTATCATACTTATTTCAAATGCTGCTTCGCTTTCGGGCGTTGCATTGATAGGCAGTGAATACATAGCGCCTTTATTGTTTAAAGATCCATCTTCATTTAATGAAGCAATGATAGCCATGAGTGCCATTATTTTATTCTATGGAATTAACCTGATGGGTTTGCGCATGAGTTCAAAAACGCAGAATGTTTTAATGATAATTAAAATAACAATGATACTCGTTTTAATTGCAGCCATCTTTTTTCCGCAGCTATACAACACAAACCCGCAGGCAGTTATTGCATCAACAAATAT
>JABDAV010000133.1:6734-7138 GCA_013289015.1 Bacteroidota bacterium
CTTTTAATGTTCGGCGTTGCATTAAAGGCTGCTTCATTTACGTATGGCGGTTACCAGCAAACAATAAATTTTGGGGAAGAAGTTCAGAACCCGCAAAAGAATTTACCCCGCGGGATCATTGCGGGCATCTTTATTATTGTTGCCTTATACCTCAGCGTAAATTATTCTTATTATAAGATCATCGGCTTCAATGAACTGAAAACCACGCGTGGCATTGCAGCCATTGTAACAGAAAAAATGTTGGGTGAAAGTGGTAAATATATTTTTTCAATATTGTTATTTGTTGCTGTGCTGGCTTATGTAAATGTTTTACTGTTAAGCAATCCGCGTGTGATGTATGCCATGAGCCTTGATGGAATATTACCAAAGGCATTTAAAAAGAAAGATGAAAAAAAAGACGTACT
>JABDAV010000134.1 GCA_013289015.1 Bacteroidota bacterium
TCGTTGGTAATTTCAAGTATAGGCTATATTTCTCAGGAAGTACCTATATATGGCAAAACTTTCTTTAACCTGGTATTAAGCGCCACTAATTCAAAATTGAGTGAAGTAGTGGTGGTAGGATATGGCACACAAAGAAAAGTTACCGTTACCGGTGCAGTATCTACAGTAAAAGGCACCGAACTTCAAAAAACACCTACGGTTAACCTGTCAAATTCATTAGTTGGCCGTTTAGCGGGTATAAGTGCTGTCGAATCATCGGGAGAGCCTGGATACGATGGTTCTACTATACGAATCCGGGGTACTAATACATTTGGCAATACTTCTGCGCTGATAGTAGTAGATGGCGTGCCTGACATTGCCGGTGGCTTAGAACGGTTAAATCCTGCAGATATAGAGACTATGTCTGTTTTAAAAGATGCTTCTGCAGCCATTTATGGTTCAAGGTCTGCCAATGGAGTTATATTAATTACTACAAAACATGGCAAATCCGGCAAGCCGCAACTATCCTTTAATTATAACCACGGATGGGCACAACCAACCAGGGTACCTGACATGGCTGATGCAGTAGAATATACCCAAATGAATAATTCCACTACTATATATGATGGTGTACCTTCGGCTGAATGGGCTGCTGCCGAAGCGGCATTCAAGGCTACAGGAAGTTACACTACAGTGGCAGGAAATGTAGTCCGGGCTCCTTTTCAGCCAGACGATGTAGAAAAATATAAAGACGGAAGTGATCCCTGGGGTCATCCCAATACTGATTGGTTTAAAACAACCCTCAAAACATGGTCACCCCAGCAGCAGGCTTCTTTACAATTGAGCGGAGGTTCGGAAAACGTAAGATATCTGGCTTCTTTAGGTTATCAAGACCAGGATGGATATTATAAAAATTCTGCTACCGGTTATAAACAATATGACATGCGCATAAACCTGGATGCTAATATTAATAAATATATAAGTACAAGTATCGGGTTAACGGCGCGCGAAGAATATCGCCATTATCCCACTCAGTCGGCAGGATCAATTTTTAGAATGCTGATGCGTGGAAAACCTACTGATCCTGAAGTATGGCCTAATGGATTACCTGGCCCTGATATAGAGAATGGTCAAAATCCAATAGTTATTACTACAAGTCAAACCGGATATAACGATGATAAAAGAGATTACTTTCAACTAAACGGAAAGATTGAATTTCTCATTCCGGGTGTTGAGGGATTAAAATTTACGGGTACTGCCACTGTAGACAATGAAACGCAGCGTGTTAAAACTTGGCAAACTCCATGGTATCTTTATTTTTGGGACCATAGTACTTACGAAGCCGACGGAGTTACACCCTTACTTACAAAACAATTGCGGTCAACTTTTACAACCCCGCAACTTTACCAGAGTGATGCCAGGTACCTGAATATTTTAACTTCCGCATTTGTAAATTATGACCGTAACATAGGCCCGCATACTATTGCTTTGATGGCGGCGGTAACAAAAGAAACTGATAAAGAAGATGATTTTAATGCTTACCGCACTAACTTTATTTCTCCCGCACTTGATCAATTATTTGCCGGAGGCACCCAAGGCCAGCAGATTGGTAGTGGAGGCTATGATCGTGCACGATTAAGTTATTTTGGCCGTGTGGCTTATAACTATGAGGAAAAATATCTTGCTGAATTTTTGTGGCGCGATGATGGCTCCTATCTTTTTCCTGAAGGGCACCGGTTTGGATTTTTCCCTGGTATTTTGGCAGGTTGGCGAATATCTGAGGAGAACTTTTTTAAGAATAATATTAAGTTCATAAATTCTCTAAAATTGCGGGCTTCTTATGGCCAGTTGGGAAATGATCAGGTATATTATAACAATACACTTCAGGAATATCAATTTTTGTCTACCTATGGCTTTAGCAATTATACTATAAATAATGCTGCATTTAAAACTTTGTATGAAACAGTAGTACCTAACCCTGATTTTACCTGGGAAGTTGCTAACAACAGTGATGTAGGTATTGAAGGCACTTTATTAAATAGCAGAATAAATTTTGAGTTTGATTATTTTTATAATAAACGTGATCATATACTCATACAGCCACAAGGTACAACACCACAAAGTTCAGGTATCTCTAATCTTTTGCCTCCTCAAAATATAGGTAAGTCACAAAATAAAGGATATGATTTTACAGCTGGATATAGTGATCATATTCGCAATTTTACATACTCTATCAGTATAAATGGTGGATATGCCAAAAATAAAATATTATATAGCTCTGAAGCCCCGGGCGCACCTGTTTGGCAGCAAGCAACAGGACATCCTTATAATAGTGGAGGCAACGGCTCGTTTCTGGCATATATATATGATGGAGTTTTTAAAGATCAGGCAGATATAGATAAAAATAAAATTGATTATAGTGGTCTTACCCCATCGCTAAAACCCGGCGATATGAAGTTTAAAGATATAGGCGGCCGGGATGCTAACGGAAATCCAACCAACGTTCCTGATGGAAAAATTGATGGTGACGATGAGGTAAGATTGGATAAAACTGGTGAACCTACTTTTACCGGTGGTGTAAATATTAATGTTGGGTACAAAAACTTCGATTTGTCCATTTTATTCCAGGGTGCCACAGGTGGCTTGCTTTATATTGGTTTTAATGAATCCGGTGATATCGGCAATTATCTTCAATATTCTTATAATAATCAATGGACAATTGATAATCCGAGTAGTGTTGATCCGCGTATAGCAAACAGAAATAATACTTATTATACACAACAACCTAACACCTATTTTTTAAGAAGCAGTAGTTACCTGCGGTTAAAAAATGTAGAGCTTGGCTATAACTTACCCGGCGATTTTGGTAAAAGGGCTGGTATTAATGCCTTGCGTATTTATACTAATGCACTTAATCTTATAACCTGGGATAAAATGAAAATATGGGATCCTGAATCAACAAGTGGCAATGGCCAGTATTATCCACAGGCAAGAATACTTAATGTAGGCATTAGGGTAACTTTTTAAACTATTAGTATGAAAAAAATAATATACAATTTATCTTTTGCTGTGGGCCTGCTTTTATTTTTTGGCTCATGTAAAAAGGATTTTTTAAATACAACTCCATTAAATACCATTTCTTCTGAGTTAACATGGACTGATGCATCATTGTCCGAAGCTTTCGTAACCAATATATATAATGGTCTGGGTAATGGTGGTTGGGATGAGCAGGAACTGGCTTCTTTAAGTGATGAAACTGTATTTGTACATCCGGGCCGGGGAATTAATACAATTAATGAAGGTACTTTATCACCGTCCAATTTAGGTTGGGTAGATAATACTTATGAATGGGGTAATATGTACAATTATATAAGAGCCTGTAATGTTGCTTTGGAAAGTTTAAAAACAGCCACTTTTGATGACCCTGTACTAAATGCACGCCTGCAGGGCGAAGCACATTTTTTACGTGGTTATTATTACCAGCAATTATTACGCTATTATGGAGGAGTTCCATTAGTAGATCATGCTTACTCTTTAGATGATGATTTCTCAATAGCGAGAAATACATATGAGGAATGTGTGAATTTTATAGTAAATGACTGTGATAGTGCTGCTTTATTATTAACCGGTAAAGACCTTGCGTCAGGGCGTGCTACCCCGATTTCAGCACTAGCTTTAAAAAGCAGGGTGCTTTTATATGCAGCCAGCGATTTACATGATATTCCAACAGCAAAAGGAAAATCAGCTACCATTAGCAGTTTTTCAAATCCTGAGTTGTTAGGGTATATCAGCGGAGATCGTACGCCACGTTGGGTTGCAGCTCAAACTGCTGCGAAGGCTGTGTTAGATGCAACAACAGGATACATGCTTGATTTAAGTGCCCCATTAACGCCACAAGCTGCAATGCAGGCCTATACTTCTATAGCTATGGGCGGTAGAAGCAAAGCACCCGGTTTAGACCCGGCTGCCTCCAGCGAATTATTATTTGAACGTCAGTTTTCTTCTGACCTTTATACAGGCGGCCCCGGTGGTGATGGTACATCAGTAGGATTGGATAATGGTCCCAATGGCTATCACAACTGGGCAGGCAATGTTCCTGTACAGGAAATGGTGGATGATTATGAAATGATGGATGGATCAAAATTCAGCTGGACAAACTCTGCTGAAGCAGCCTCACCTTACACAAACAGAGATCCGCGGCTTTATTCTTCTATCTTATATGATGGGGCAGATTGGAAGCCAAGGGATAAAATTTCAGGCAATGTCGATCCTGCTAACCAAATTCAAACAGGCTCATATGAATCTTCACCGGGTGGTAGCCTTATAGCAGGTCTTGATACCAGGCAAAGTGAAATTGAAAACTGGAATGCTTCATGGTCAGGCTACTATATGCGTAAATTTATTGATCCTGATCCAAATGTAGTGGATAATAATACCAGGCAATATATACCATATCCTGTTTTCCGTTATACTGAGGCGGTTCTTAACTATGTAGAAGCGTCTATTGAGCTGGGGCAGTATGATGAAGCAAAAACCTGGTTAAATAAAATCAGGTTTCGCGCAGGAATGCCCGCTATTTCACTAACCGGTGATGCATTAAGACAGGAATATAGAAATGAAAGAAGAATAGAAATGGCGTTTGAAGAACAACGATATCACGATGCACGCAGATGGATGATCGCACCTGAAACACTGGGGCGAAAGCTGGAATTTATAAATGTAACCGGAATACTTAAACCCGGGGCTGCAGCTCCTGTTCCTTATCATCATGATGAAGCAGTTTATACTTATAATTATGTGCCTTTCACAGATAACACTCTGGAAAATCGTACCTGGATTGATAAAATGTACTTTAGGCCTATTAGCCGTGATGAAATAAATAAAAATGCTAAACTTATTCAGAATCCCGGTTACTAATAAATGATTTTGTCTTTTCTAAAATCAATGCCGGCAATTGCCGGCATTGATTTTAAGTTTATATATCTTTCCAATCTATTTTTTTCATGCATTTCAGGCAGTGCATTAATAGCTTTTGTAAAATTACCTTTGCCATCGTTTATGTATAACCTATCTTGTAACAATGCATCATCCGCAGCAAAATTGTTATAACCACCACTTACTACATACAGATCAATAAATCCATCTCCGTTCGCGTCAAAAAATACCGCGTCTGCATCGGTACTTTGCTTATCAGCTTCAAAAGCAGATTCAGTTTTTTTTATAAAAACGCCATTTTTTTCCTGCAAATACATTTCTGCTGCTTTACCACTTCCGCCACCAATATATATATCCTCCGTTCCATCTGCATTTATATCACCTTTCGCCAGGCAAGGGCCTGCAAATGATTGGGGATTGGTCATTAATGGCTGCCTCTTGAAATCATTAATATCAGCAGTCATATCCCGGTAGTTTACGGGTGATTTTATTTCCGTGAATAAAGGTTTAATGATTGCAGGGAACCGGTAAATATCTTTTGCATTTTTTTCCTGTAATGTCAAAACCTGGTTTGTTTTGATGTTTGTTAAAACCTGCTGCTTTCCACTTTGCCACACTATGCGCATGGAATCAATAAGCGAATCTGCTCCTAAACCAAAATGCAAAACTGGTGATACACTGGACTGGTAACCGCGTGAAGGCATTTGTTCAATGTATTGCTTTTTATTTTTACACCAGGTAGTTAATTTAGCTCCTATACCAGCGGTGTTATAGCCTTCACCTTCAAGCTTTATGGCCAGGTAATGATTACCGGGCTTATTGTTTTCAGTATTGCTGTAAATAAATGCAGGTTGGTTAATGTTGTTTACTATAAGGTCAAGGTCGCCATCATTATCAAGGTCTGCATAGGCAGCTCCATTGCTGTTGGATGGAATGTTTATACCCCAGTCATTGCTAACATTAGTGAAGGTAAGACCATTATTTTTAAAAAGGTAATTAACCACATTGGATGCCGGCATTTTCTGGATCATATTCAAAACATCTTCCCTGCTCAATCTTACACTAGTTTGTTCTACCTCATTCATGTACATTATAAAATCCATATTGGTATAGTCGCGCAGATAGCCATTGGTTACAAATAGATCTTTCCATCCATCATTGTCAAAGTCTGCGAATAAAGGTGACCAACTCCAGTCTGTATTCGAAATGCCTGCCAGTTGTCCTATTTCACTAAATGTATTATTACCATTATTTACTTGCAGCATATTACGCATGTACTGGTAATAAAAACCTGACTGCAGCAGCACATCAAATTTTCCATAATTATCAGGGGCGAATAATAATTTTTGACGATGATTATCTTCAGGTAACATATCCAGCGTAAAAATGTCCGGTAGTGCATCGTTGTTAATATCAGCCACAGCATTACCCATTGAAAACTGTGAGATATGGCCTAAGCAGTTTTGCAATTGGTTACTGAATGTGCCATTCTTATTGTTGATGTACAAAAAATCGGGCACACCGTAATCGTTAGAAATATATATATCAGGCCAGCCATCACCATTAATATCAGCAATACCTGCGCTAAGCCCATAACTTAAAATACTGCTGTTAATGTTTGCAGCTTTTGTAACATCAGAGAAATGATTTTTATCATTCCGGTATAATTTAACGCCGATGGAAGCATTCGGTTGCTTAAATAATAAAGCTGTTACATTAGGGTTTAACACAGGAAGATTTTTAGGATTATGATGCAGTAATAGCATATCGAGATCACCATCCCTGTCGTAATCGAAAAAGTAGGCCTGGGTGCTGTAACCGGTATCTGCCAAACCATACTTTTGTGCTTCTTCTGTAAAATGAGGAATACCATTTGCATCATTTCCATTATTTATGAATAACTCATTCATTCTTTTTTCAGGGGGGAGGTTTCCTGAATGGCAAACATAAATATCCAACTTACCGTCTCCGTTTATGTCAACCATGCAAACACCGGTTTTCCATGGGCCAGGCCTTCCGGCAACATTTGCTATTGCAGTTACATCCTGAAATTGCATTTTGCCTTTGTTGAGGTATAATTTGTTATCAACTACATTGCCTGAAAAATAAATATCATCCA
>JABDAV010000135.1 GCA_013289015.1 Bacteroidota bacterium
TTGGAACGCAAATGATCGTTAAAGGCCTCGATTTTGAACATGTAAATCTTGTTGGCATTTTAGATGCAGACAGCCTTTTATACTTCGCTGATTTTCGGGTGAATGAACGCGCTTTTCAACTGATGGAGCAGGTAAGTGGAAGAGCCGGCAGAAAAGATAATAACGGTAAAGTATTGATACAGGTAAGCAACACGCATCATCCTGTATTGCAGTTTGTAAAAGAACATAACTATAAAGCTTTGTATGATTTCGATATTCAAAGCAGGCAGCAGTTTCATTACCCGCCTTTTTCAAGATTGATCCATATAGAATTTCGTCATAAGGAAAATTATATAGCTGAAGAGGCTGCCAACATTTTTGTTGCAGGAATAAAAAAAGATTTTGAGCATTATATTAATGGCCCTGCACAACCCGTCATCAATCGGCTGCGCAATAAGTATTTGTGGGATGTTTTGCTGAAGCTGCCGAAGAGTGCTCAACTTATCAGTCAGTGTAAACTGCAGATAGAACAACAAACTGCTATTTTAAAATTCAATAAACGCTATCGTTCTGTTGATGTAATTATTGATGTAGATCCGGTGTAGTATTGACACTTTCTTTGCCTTGAAAAAGAAATGCAAAGCATTCATTTAGGCAATAAAAAAATATAATGTGCGAAATAAAGTAACCAAAGAAAAATCAAGAACGAATGATATGCAACACATCCGTTCACACGCCTTGATTTAGCTTTTGTAGTGCTGCTTTTCCGGCACGCTATTGGGGTCAACATTTATGGGGGATAGGATATGGAGCGTGGGGCACAGGCAATATAACGGACGAATGATACAGGAATATTTAGAACATCCTAAAGAAGATTGCCACGATTACAAAGTTGAAATTTGAAGGTTAGCTTTAGCCAAATTCAATTGAACTACAGCCTGAATGATTATTTACCTTTTTGTCCACGACCTTCAGCTCGTGGCAATTGAGATCGCGGCAATAATCGGGGTTTTGGCATTAAAATGTTTTTGTCTGTAATTATAATCTTTATTAATGCTGTATTGCTGCTGTTGATTGAAAGTTAATAATAACAACAACACTAATAAAAAAATCTCTAAGCTGTATCTTTGCGCCCTTATGCAAAAGCAGCGTTCGGTAGCATTTCATACATTGGGTTGTAAACTCAATTATTCAGAAACATCAACACTTTCAAGATTACTGGAAGCCGATGGTTTTGAAAAAAAAGATTTTGATGATGCTGCAGATGTGTATGTCATCAATACCTGCTCCGTTACTGATAATGCTGATAAAGAATGCCGCCAGTTGGTAAGAAGAATTCAACGTAAAACTCCTGAAAGCTTTGTTGTAATTACAGGATGTTATGCGCAGTTAAAACCAAAAGAGATTGCTTCAATTCCCGGTGTTGATTTAGTGTTAGGCGCTGCAGAAAAATTTAATATTACGCAACATTTAAAAGAGTTGCATAAGAATGATACAGCAAAGATTTGCAGTTGTGACATTGAAGATGTTTCAGGTTTCAATGCATCGTATTCATTAAGTGATCGTACCAGAACTTTTTTGAAAGTGCAGGATGGATGTGACTACAGTTGCTCTTTCTGTACTATTCCAATGGCGCGCGGTAAAAGCAGGAGTGATACCATTGAAAACGTAGTGCACAATGCGAATGAACTTGCAGCAAAAGGAGTGAAGGAAATTGTTTTAACAGGAGTGAATTTGGGTGATTTCCACTCCCTCTCCACGAGTGGAGAGGATCGGGGTGAGGGAAATTTTTATCAGCTTATTCAGCAGTTGGATAATGTTGAAGGCATCGAACGGTATCGCATTTCTTCTATCGAACCCAACTTACTTACGAATGATATAATAGAATTTGTTGCACAGAGTAAAAAGTTTATGCCGCATTTTCATATTCCTTTACAAAGCGGAAGCAACAAAATATTAGGCTTAATGCGGCGCCGTTATAAGAGAGAATTATATGCAGAAAAGGTTGCAGTGATAAAACAATTCATGTCGCATTGCGCCATTGGTGTTGATGTGATCGTTGGCTTTCCTTCGGAAGATGACCCGGCATTCAATGAAACATTTGAGTTTTTGCATACACTGGATGTTTCTTACCTGCACGTATTCACTTATTCAGAAAGAGATAATACAACAGCATTAAATATAAATCCTGTTGTTCCTATACATACAAGGCATGAACGCAATAAAGTCCTGCGCAATTTATCTTATCAAAAGATGCAGTATTTTACTGTGCAACATGCAGGGCAAACAAGAAAGGTGTTATTTGAAGATCATAATAAAAATGGCATGATGGAAGGTTACACCGATAATTATATTCGTGTTGCAACACCTTATAGAACTGAATGGGCAAATAACATTGTTGAATGGAAACTGTAAGTACTTAATAACTTATCCTGCAACAAACACCATAATCTTCACATCTCATAAAAGTGCAAAGAATAATTTCACTTGTTCCTTCACAAACTGAATTATTGTACGATTTAGGTTTAGATGAAGAAGTTGTTGGCATTACTAAATTTTGTGTTCATCCTGAACAATGGTTTCGCACCAAGACAAGAATCGGCGGAACAAAAAATATTAATATCGAAAAGATCATTGCGCTTAAGCCAGATCTTGTAATTGCTAATAAAGAAGAAAATGTAAAGGAGCAGGTTGAAGCGCTTCAACCATTTACTGAAGTATACGTAAGTGATATTTCAACGCTTGCTGATGCTAAGCAAATGATAATGCAGGTTGGTGCGCTGGTTCATAAAAAAGAAAAAGCCGGTTTATTGGTTGAAGAAATAGAAAAACAGTTTGAAACATTACAACAAATACATCAACATACAACTCCTGCTGCATATTTTATCTGGAGTGATCCTTATATGGCTGCTGGCGGCGATACTTTTATTAATGATATGATGTGTGTCTGCGGATTTGCAAACGTTTTTGAAAATGAAGTCCGCTATCCCGAAATAAATATTGAACAATTAAAAACCATATGCTGCAAGGTTTTGCTGCTTTCTTCAGAGCCATATCCCTTCAAACAAAAACATATTGATGAATTGCAGCCTTTGTTAACCGGTACAAAAATTGTATTGGTTGATGGTGAAATGTTTAGCTGGTACGGTAGCCGCCTTATACATGCTCCTGCATATTTTAAACAACTAATGCAAAAGGTAAAGGACAATTAATATAAATTATTACAATAAAAAACGATGCAGTTTATTCAGTATCGTACGCCCATTTCAATAAAGTAGCGCCCCAGGTAAAACCTCCGCCAAATGAAACGAGAATAATATTGTCTCCTTTCTTTAGTTGCGGTTCCCAGTCCCAAAGACAAAGCGGAATAGTGCCAGCAATTGTGTTTCCATATTTTTCCAGGTTCAGCATTACCTTTTCCATTGGTACATTTGTTTCCCGGGCAACTGCTTCTATTATGCGCAAGTTTGCCTGGTGTGGTACCATCCATGCTATATCCTGCGGTGTTAGCCCGTTTCTCTGCATTATGATAGAAGCAGACTCGCTCATGCAGTGTACGGCATATTTAAAAACAGCCTTGCCATCCATATAGGCAAAATGTTCGCGCGCTTCAACGGTTTCATGTGTTGCAGGTTTTAAAGAACCCCCTGCCTTTTGATGCATTAGCTGGCGGCCATAACCGTTACTTCCGAATTTGCTATCTATAACACCAAGTCCTTCTGTATTTGGTTCCACAAGAACAGCAGCGCCTCCATCTCCGAATAATATGCAGGTATTACGATCCCGGTAATCCACAAAGGCAGTCATGTTATCTACGCCAACTACAATTATTTTTTTATAACGGCCACTTTCAATATAGCTTGCGGCAGTATCAAGCCCGTAAAGAAAACCACAACATGCTGCAGTAAAATCGTAACCCCAGGCATTATCAGCGCCAAGTTTCCAGGCAATGTATGCAGCCGTAACGGTAAGTTGCATATCGGGCGTCATCGTGCAACATATAATACATTCGATTTCTTTGGGATCGAGATTTTTTTTGTGCAGAATTTGATTGATGGCTTCAATTGCAAGATCGCTGGTTGCTTTTTCAGGGTCTCTTAAAACACGACGTTCCTTCATCCCCGTTCGTTGAACAATCCATTCATCACTGGTATCGACCAATGCTTCCAGATCCTGATTGGTCAAGCGACAGTCGGGTACGTATCCACCAATTGCTGTAATTGCAGCAGTAAGCTTCTGATAGGGCATTTACAAACATTTTCACCATTAAAGAACCGCAATATACAAATGAAAAACCGGATTAGCATACAGGTGCTGTAATCGTTATCAAGGTATTACGGCTAAAAAACTTTAATGAAGGATAAAAGTAATTAATCATAATGGTTCGAAACTGTTAACCGCCAATCATTGTTAAAAATAATAAATTCGTAATATGAACCTAATAGCGGAGTTTTTTTGATATACCCATATAGAAGCTAAACGAAGGTAAAAAATTTAAGGTATTTTTTTGCTAATTGCCTGGCTCATGTTTATACGGGAGCTTATTTTGGCGAATCGTTACCGCTATGTAGCCAGTATTCTTCCGATCCAACAGGTCGGGTAAATACCGAACAAATGATCCTTGTCTTATACTGAAAAACTTTACCCATTTATAGGTTTATTACTGAATAAGCTTTGCGCAGCAAGGGTCTTAAAAAGCGAAAAAGTAATAAATTCATAAGATAAAGAATTGTCTATCTGTGAATAAAACATGTATAACCCCATTTGGTAACATTGCGGTAATATTGTCTTAACATTGAGGTAATGCTGTCTGTTCATCTTTGCGCGATCAAAATTAAATTATGCGCAAACAACTATTCTCTTTATTTCTTTTATTTGTTCTAAGTTTTGCAGCCAAAATTTCATTTGCGCAGGAAACTACCGCTACCTTGAGCGGAAACGTGGCAGATGAAAAAGGCATTGCAGTTGCCGGTGCAACCATAACTATCAAACATGAGCCAACCGGCGCTGTTTCTTATTCACAAACCAACAGCAAAGGTATTTTTGTGGTACCCAATTTAAAAGTTGGTGGTCCATACACTATTAATGTTATATATGTTGGTTTCCAGGCCGATACTTTACACGATATAAGCCTTGCATTAGGAGAAAACCCGGATCTTAACATTGGTCTCAGACCATTAAGCAACACTTTAGCGGAAGTAACGGTTACTTCAGCCGGAAGAAGAACAGCCGGAAGTGGTACAATTGTAGGACGCCAGCAATTGGCTACAATGCCAACGATTGGCAGAAGTTTGAGTGATTTTACACGCCTTACTCCGCAAAGCAATAACAACTCTTTTGCAGGAAGCAATTTCCGTTACAACAACTTCACATTGGATGGTGCTATTAATAATGATGCGATTGGTTTTAGTAACTCATTTGGTGGTGTTAGCGGCGGCGGTCAGTCCGGTACTGCAGGTTCAGGAACACGCACCAATCCTTACAGCCTGGAATCAATTCAGGAAGTACAGGTTCAACTGGCGCCTTATGATGTTAAGATCGGAAACTTTACCTGTGGCAGTGTAAATGCTGTAACCAAAAGCGGTACCAATGAATTTCATGGTTCTATTTATGGTTATGGAAGAAACAATGCATTGATGGGTAAAAGCGTTGATGGCTTAAACACAAAAATGCCTTCTGACTTTTATGATTATCAAACAGGGTTTACCATTGGCGGACCGATCATTAAAAATAAATTGTTCTTCTTCGTTAGTGGTGAATTAACCCGTCAGCAGTTGCCTACTTTTTATAATGCAGGCGATCCAGGTGCAGCTATGACCATTGCTGAAGCACAACAAATAGTTTCATTCCTTAAAACCAATTACAACTACGATCCGGGTACTTACGGCCCTTACAAAGTATTTACAAAAAGCGATAAATTGTTTGGAAAAATTGACTGGAATATCAGTTCAAGAAGTTCTTTAATGGTGCGTGCTTTATACACAAAAGGGTGGGGTAATAATCTTGAACGCACTTCAACCAACTTCCAGTTTTCATCAACTGACTTTACACAATATGATAATAACCTAAACCTTGTTGCTGAATTAAAAACCAAGTTCAGCAATAATGTAAACAACCAGGCGATTGTTAGTTATGTCAATGTGCATGAATACAGAACTTTCCCTGAATCATTAGATGCAAACGATAACCCATACCCGTCTGCGGCTCCGTTCATGGATATTGATAACGCAAGAATATGGCTGGGCACCTGGCGTGAAGCATCTATATATAACATGCAGCAAAAAACTTTTGAGTTTACTGATAATGTTACCGTGCATTCAGGTATCAACACATTCACTTTCGGAACACATAATGAATTTTATAATCTTACTTATGGCTTCCTTAACTCATGGAACGGAAGATGGGAATATGCAGGTGGCCTGAATGCTTTCTTAGGCAGCACGCCTTCACGTATACGCGGCGCCTTTCCGTTTGAAGGTAAAAACGAAAGAGATGATCTTTACAACGATCTGCCTGGTAGTAATTACCAGGTTAACCTGACAAGTTTGTATGCAGAGGATGAGATCGTTGTTGGCAGGAAATTAAAAGTTACTCCGGGTGTTCGTTTTGATTACCCTTTTCTTAATAAGCAATTCCCGATTGTTACTGACTTTTGATATCTGTGCAGTAAGATTATACCTGTAGCCCAATGTAGTGTTGGAAAGAAAATAAACATTGGAATATTGAGAGTTCAGTTTTCCGCCAACATAATAAGGTGTTTCTGTAGGGCCGGATGTATAGTATTGTGCACTATCCTTGATATTAATCTGCTGGAACTGTACATCGTAAATTGTTTTGGTGTACATGGCGTCTAAAGTAAGCTTATATCCTTTACCGAACTTAAAGTCAGCAGCAACATTAGAACGCCAGATCTCAGGCAGTTTAAAGTTGTTATCAACTATGTC
>JABDAV010000136.1 GCA_013289015.1 Bacteroidota bacterium
GATACTTACCTCAGGGTAAAAAACAGTTTTTGATATTGCATGAATTCTTCTGCAGAGGTCAATGTCCTCCATGTACATAAAATAACGTTCATCAAACAGTCCTGTTCTTTTTAAAACATCGCAACGCAAAAACATAAAACAACCCGATAAATTGGGAATATTTAAACATTGATCGTATGTAAATCCATTCAACTCATATTCATCATTTAATTTTTTTGACCAATTCATATTTTTAAAAAAACGTCGTCCGATCAAGTTAAAAGGCGTAGGTAAAAGATGACAGAGTCTTTGCAGATGGCCATTATTGTAAAAGACCTTAGGTAACAATTGACCAACATCTCTGTGTTCTTCCATGAATTGATAAATGTTTTCAACTACACTTGGTTTAAATTCTATATCGGGATTTAAAACAAGATGATAAGAAGATTGATCAACTGCTTTTCTTAAAGCGATATTATGCGCTTTACCAAATCCGATATTTTTATCATTAAAAATATATTCTATGTTATTTCTTTCGGCGATATTTCTTAATCTGTCGGTTTGTGAATTATCAATAAGATAAATTTTATAGGAGAGATTAATTGGGTAAATGCAATTTAATAAGTTTTGTATTTCCTGTGCATCGTTTTCAAATAATACTATTGATATGGAAAGATCAACCATTATAAAAAATTAGTGGAACTATTATTTACCTGACAATTTGTTTCAATTGCCGCAATATATTTTTATTAACTTCTTTTCTTTTATTATCAAAAATCCAGCCCCATTTATTAAAATATTTAAATATGTTATACATATGGATAGTAAACATATGCATACTTTTAAATGATGATTTTGTGTGCTCATGAAATATTTCAGCATAAGGATAAAATACAGTTCCATACTTCTTATGCATTCGTCTAGTAAGATCAATATCCTCCGGATACATAAAAAATCTTTCATCAAACAAACCAACTTTTTTTAATGCATCAAACTTTAGAAACATAAAACAACCCGATAAATAAGGCACTCCATTATCTTATTATAACCTGAAGATCTCAGCTCAAATTTTTCATTGTTTTTAAATAAAGGGGCGGGTAATAATCTTGAAAATAAATTAAACGGCGTGGGAATGAGTTTACATGCATATTGAATATTTCCATCGGGATATAAAACTTTTGGAAGTATGTGCCAACTTCGGGATGGATAAGTGCATAATTGTACAGCTTGTCAATAATGGCTGCTTCAAAGTGTACATCCGGATTTATTATAAGATGATACTCGCTTTTATTTAAAATTTCTTTTAAAGCAACATTGTGCGCAGCATCATAACCCAAATTTTTACCGATAAAAATATATTTGACATTTTCATTTTCAGAAAAAGATCAGAAAAATTTTTATCTCGCGGATATTTTACATCGAGAAAAGATTCAATCGTTTTAAAAGCATCAGGCTTAGGTTTATACAAAACAATTGATGTTGTAAGATTATATTCCATAAATTTCAAAAGGAAAGCACTATATGAACCAAAGGCTTACAGGCTTTGGTATAAGATGACAAAGTTTTTGCAGATGATCATTATTGTAAAAAACCTTGGGTAACAATTGACCAACATCATGGTGTTCTTCCATGAATTGATAAATGTTTTCAAGTATACCTGGTTTAAACTCTATATCAGGACTTAAATAAGATGATAAGGCGATTGATCGATTGATTTTTTTTATAGAGATATTATGTGCTTTACCAAAACCAATATTTTTATTGTTAAATATATAACTGACAGAAGAATTAGAAGCGAGTGTTTTTAAATTATCTGTATTTGAATTATCAATTAAATAAAACTTAAGTCGAAGACGCGTTTGCAATACTGAATTGATCGCTCTTTACACGACTGTAAATTCGTTATTATACAAAACAATTGAACAGGTTACTGATACATTTTAATAAGAGCTCCAATTTTTAATCATCCGAAAATATCAATAATTTATAGATGCAGCAATGCTCTGACTTTTTGTAATAACAACGTTGTCTTTCTTTAAAGCCTTTTTATTATTATCCTCGATCGTGTAAACTCTTGTCTGCGGGAAAGCTGCCACATTATAAAATATTGCTGAACCACCAATTGTTTTATGCATTTCGCCATCAAAATAAATTGAAACATTATCTACAGGCTTTCCGTTTGATGTAATATTAAACGTAACTGTGCAAGGCATATCTTCAGGATATAAATTATTGTATACCTGCGACCAGTTATGTACACCTATTATTGGAAGTGCGAACGCGAATGCACTGTCCTCTGATGGTGTACTGGCATTCTGGTAAACATACCAAGAAGTTTTTTTCTGATCAGGCGTTGCTATTGTACCTAATTTAGGTGTCCATAATCCAAATTTTAACCCATGTTCATTCTTATTGTCAGCCTGCGCATGATAATCGAAAGATTCTGCACTTGGTAAGAGTGTACACTTTTTCCACATGTATGCAATAACTGCAGCCTGTTGAAGCATATCCTGTTGATTATAAGATTTTGAATTTGCTCCTTGTTCAGAAAATAAAAGTGTACGAACTTTTTGTCCTCGATATAAATGCGATTGCATGCGCATCCATTCGTCAATCAATTCAATATTTTTTGGGGTAATGATGTGCGTGGTATTTATATTCATTGTTGCGTCCTTATCAATCCAGGGTTGGGGATTGGTTATATCTTCAGAATAAGCATGAAAAGCAACGCCCCATTCATAATCTCCCTGTTTACTGCTCATATCGTTCAAGAATGTAAGCATATTTTTAGGCGCATAAAATGTGGGTTGTGCAGCAACTGCCCATCCATGTGTTAATGAAATAAAAACTTTTGCTGCAGGATTGTATTGCCTTACAGTATAATAAGTAGTTCGAAGCACACGATCATATAATTCAGTGTAATATTCCATTTTAGCATTGCCGGCATTTGTCCAATACACACCATTATCAACTTCGTTATGAACAATCCAATTTGAAATACGTCCATATTGTTTATCAGGCCTGCTATATCTTTCAGCTAAAAAACCAATAAGTGCTGTGTAGTAATTGAAACCTTGAAGTGAAGTAATATTCGCCATGCTTTCAACTCCACCGTCAGCGTCAGGATGTACAAGAATAGATTTGATGTTGGTCGGAATATTTTGTTGAATAAGAATAACTGCAGAAACGAATACATTGTTATCGCTACATAATTTAAATTCCCTGTCGTAAATCTGCACAGTTTTGGGGTTGATATAATACGTATTACCATCAAACTTGTATGAATATTGTGTTGGTTCAAGACTAATAACTTGTGGCAGCGTAATATTAACCGTTACGTTTTTAATATTAAGATCTTTAAGATCCGATTCACGGCTTTCCTGAAAAAACCCTTCGAGCCCTTTTTTACCAAGCGGCTTTTCTTCAGGTAAATATTGTAAAGCAGCATCGGTAATATCGTCTGCATAATGCGCGTATGATTGCGCCTGGTAATTGTTGCCGTTTTTTGATGTAATGATCCAACGTGAATACATTCTGTCATAAGTTCCGTTATCAGCATTAACTAATCTTTTCAATTGAATTTCAAAGCCAGGCTTTGATGTATTTAATGGTGTAACGGATGCAAACGAATTGCCTGAAATTTTTGTTTCATCAAACATCCGTAACTCACATAAGTAAAGATTTTCGGCGCTGCCTGAAATATTTCCTTGTATAGTAACATTATTTTTATCAACAATAACATTGTTTATTTTGTCAGGAAATCCGGCTTGCAAATACGAGACAATGCGATTGTTTCTAATTGTTGCCGTATCCTGTGAAAAGCAGTTTACCTGCATTAGTAAAAAAAACAAAATTGAGCAATGGGTTATGTTTTTTTGAGAGAAGAATAAATTAAACATACCGGTAGTTTTTACTTAATATACAAAAGCTAAGCCTGAATAATTGCAAACCCTTAAAACTTTTAATTAGTTTTTATAAAATTAAACATGCGAATCAGCAAAAGTTAAATACAAGTTATCTAATCTTTGCCGGAGATTTTTTTTTATAGTTGCTGAGAGGTTGCCGAACTTCTTTATTTAAAGTTTGTAAAATCACAGTCATAATTCCATTTGCCATATTACCCCAGCTATATTTCTTTATTAAACCGGGAAATTTATTTCTATAAACATCAACGTTAAATTTTGATGAAGCAACAGATATTAAAGCTTTTTTAATTTCTTGCTGGTTGTCTGGATCAACATAAATAACCGAATCGCCATAAATTTCAGGCAAAACACTTTTATTTGAAACAATGGAAATTTTATCGTTCATCGCAGCTTCTAAAGGCGTAGACCCAAATCCTTCATAGGCGCTTATATAAACGTTTGCAACACACTTTTTATAAAGAAGCTTTAGAAAACCGTCTGATATATAGTTGAGAAAAATAATGTTGTTATAATTATTTTTAGCGGCGGATTTTTTTAGATCATTATAGTATGTATTGTTTGGACCAGTAATTAATAAAAGATAGTCAGGCAAAATCTGTATAGCTTCAATTATTTTATCAACGTTCTTATGTCCATAAGAAGCTCCGGCTGTAAAAAAAAACGGTTTGCCATTAGTTATACTTTCTAAATTTTTTAATTCTGATTCATCGATAGCAATTTTTGAATCGCTTAGATGATCGTGCCCACAATAAATAACTTCAAGTTTATGAGGATTTACTTTAAAATGTTTAATTACATCTTGTTTGGTAAATTCAGAAATAACAACAATGCTTCTGCAAGACTTTATGATGTAAGGCAAAATAAATTTGAAGTATATGTATTGAAATCTGTTTTGCTTAGGATATTGAAAACAAATTAAATCGTGTATAGTAATTACTTGTTTTTTTATGAAAGGACTTCCATAGCTGGTAAAAGAATAAACAAAATCATATTTTTTTGCCAGCAAAGGCAGGTAAAAAATATTCCAGATTAAACGATGTATTGAAATAAATCTTTTAAATAAAAATTCGAAAAGCAGCGGCAACTTTATTAATGAAACAGCCTGTGTATTTTTCAGTCCTTTTTTTGAGTAAGCAAATACATCATATTCTATGTTATTTTCTTCCAATCGTTTTGTAAGCGCATTATATGCTTCGCGTGTGTTAATTCCTACACCGGGCGGGTTTTCCGTATACATGCAGGCATTTAATAAAATCTTGGATGTTTTCATCTAATTACAAACATAAATAATAACAATGCCAAACTATTTACGCCGATATTCTTTTTGACAAAAGAAGGGTTAAATAGAACAGGAATGTTTGACTACGTGTTTGCCTTCTTATTCCGTTTTTTATATTTCTAAAGAGAAGCGAAGGCGTTCTTTTTTTTGAGAGTTGAAGAAAGTCATCAACCATTTTTTTATTTGAAACCGATAGTTGATTGTAATAAAACTTCTTAAAAACAAGCGCCATTATTATTTTAGATTTAACATCATCAAAGTTTTTTTTATCAACAGCAATTCTTTTAAATCGTTTTGAAAGTGAGTTAAAATCAAATTGTGTGGAAGCATTATTTCCATGTTGCCTGTAAAGAATTGTTCTTTCATTCAGATAATATATTTTACCAAAAGCACTTGCTACCAATGCAAACCAGTAATCATGATTTTCAGCTTCTGTAGGTATTTTTCCGGCTATAGCAGCAAGCTTTCGGTTAATCATCATGGTACAACCATAAACAGAATTTTGACAAAGCACATTTGCAAGAATTGGGTTTTTAATTTTAGTTGGCTGAAAATCTTTTTTTGATTCAATTGTTTTGAGTGATGAATCAACGTACAAAAAATTTGTGTGCACCAGTAAAGGCGTATCCTTAGAATATCTTTTTTCAAGCAAGCTGATTTCACGTAACGTGCTTTCTATTTTCGAAGGCAACCACACATCATCCTGGTCGCAAAACATTGTGTATTCATTTTCATTCTTTATACAATTCATCAACATAGAAAAATTTTGACAACTGCCAACATTTTCTGAATCAACATTTACTAAATGTACTCTCGCATCTTTTTGCTCGTATAATTTAATTATGCCAATAGTATTATCTGAAGATCCGTCATCACGTATATAAAGTTGCCAGTTTGCATAGGTTTGTTTTAAGATGCTATCAAGTTGTGCAGCAATAAATTCTTCACCGTTAAAACTCGCCAATAAAATATTTATACTAGGGTTAAACATTCTCTTGCTTCATCAAATAATTAATAATGGCAATAGGTAAGAAAACAGTCCACATGCAATCATAAGATTGCAAGTAAGGATTAGTGCCATTGGCAACAAGAAAGCAAATGCATCCTACACTTAGCGGTATAACTAACAGAGCAGTTTCTGAATTTCCTTTTTTTACTAATCTTAATCCTTTATAAATTGGCCAGCCAAGTAATAAAAAATATACTGTTAAGCCAATAGCGCCGGTTTGAAAAAGCAACGCTGCATAAGTTAATTCATAAATCCATGGGGTTTTATGGCTTCTTACTATAAAATCAGAAACTGCACCATGGCCATGCCCAAAAAGAGGTTTTTGCAGCCATGATTTTACAAGCAGATTAAATTGATTATAACGTATGGCAACACTCTCATCTGAAAGATTTTGTTTGCTTGCAAATGCACCGGTAAATTTTTGAAAGATGAGTGATACATTAACGAAACCGGAACGCTCAGCTACAACCAAAACAACTGTGAGAATGATTAATCCGGCAACCGCGATTCTTAAAATATTTTTATATAAAA
>JABDAV010000137.1 GCA_013289015.1 Bacteroidota bacterium
ACCCTGCGCATCATATTGCCGTCCCTGGTCATCAAAGCCGTGTGTCATTTCATGGCCGATAACAATACCGATAGCGCCATAATTCAAAGCATCATCGCCATTGGCATAAAAGAAAGGCGGTTGTAAAATGCCTGCGGGGAAATTGATATCATTTGTGTAAGGATTATAATACGCATCAATGGTTGGCGGCGTCATAAACCACTCGGAACGGTCAACAGACTTGCCGATCTTATTTATGTTGTATCTATAAGTATAATGACCAGTGTTTTTCAAATTCTGTATAAGGTCATTTCTTGTTATGTCAACAGATGAATAATCTTTCCATTTTTCAGGATAACCAATCTTCTTGCTGATAGCATTCAGTTTAATTATTGCTTTTTGTTTTGTGGTATCGCTCATCCATGTAAGGTTCTGTATTCTTTCTTTATATGTTTCCTGGAGATTATTTACAAGATCCAATATTCTTTGCTTTGCTTCCGGCGAAAAATATTTCTTTACATATAACTGCCCCAGCGCATCCCCAAGATTATTATCGGTGAGGGCTGTCATACGTTTCCATCTTGCTTGTAATTCGCGTTGACCTGTAAGTAATTTGTTCATCTCAAAATTTGCATTTACAAAAGTGCTGCTGAGATAGGGTGCATAGCTGTCAATAAAGTGAAAACGCAAATAATTTTTCCAGTCATTCACAGGAATTGATTTCAACAAGCCACTTAATGCTGTATAAAATGCAGGCTGGCCAACAAATACTGTATCTTGTTTTACGCCTAAAGAATCGAGCAATACTGACCAGTTAAGGTTTGGCGATTTTGACGAAATTTCAGTAACACTTACCTTATGATAATTCGCTTCAGGATCTCTCAGTTCAACCGGTGTTTTTGATGCATTGGCCATTGCATTTTCTATATTCATTACAGATGCAGCTTCTTTTTGTGCAATAGCAGCATCATCGCCGGCAAGCGTGAATAGCTTAATGATATATTCTATATAAGCATTGCGGATACTTACTGTTGCAGAATCTTTTTTCGTGTAATAATCTTTATTGGGAAGACCTAATCCACCCTGGTCAAAATGCGCAACCATCTGCTCGCTGTTCTTGTCATCCTGGTTGGCGTAAAACGAAAACAATGTGCCAAGGCCCATATTGTATTCTTCTGCCACTTCGTTTAATATGTCATTCACAGATGTAATTGCGGCAATGCGTTGCATATCGTTATATAAAGGCGAAAATCCTTTTTGTTCAATCGTTGCAGAATCCATCGCACTTGCATAAAAATCACCCACTTTTTGTTCATTGCTTCCTTTAGACGCATTCAGTTTAGCGCAGGAGTCAAGTAGATTCTTCAGGTTTTGTTGTGTATTTTGATAGAGTATAACTCCTGTTCCCCATGAGGATTCTGATGCCGGAATTTCTGTTTTCTTTATCCAGTCGCCGTTTACATAATCAAAAAAATCATCCTGCGGTCGAACAGTTTTATCTGTGCCGGAAGTATCCAGAAGATTGTTTGCCTCAGCGGTATTTTTTTGATTGCATGAAGAAGAAATCATTGCTGATAATAACAATATACATGCACTTGCTAAAGTTGATATTGATCTCATAAAAAGTTTTTTGATGAAAAAAAGCAAAGCCTGTTTCAAATATAATGTAGCATATAATTATGATCCGAAACTTTTCATAAGCGGTAAAACCCCGGTTTGCTGAAACACTAACCTGTAAAATATATCACACTAAGAAAATACACATTTGAACAGGCGACTGATAAAAATATTTATCTTTAAAACGGCCGAAAGCCAACTGTACGAAGAAATAAATAACCCAGTATTTATTTCTGGGTTTCATGCTAAAAAATGCAAAATTTAAATTCAAGGCAACCTTCTGCAGTTTATAGCGGTTATGGTTTTTGATAAACTTCTTTAAATTATTAAGTCAGCTACAGAATAATTATTGCCTATGCAATTCCTCGAAATAAGTATTCTTAAAACTGTTACGTATTTTGATGTCTTTACTTACCCCTTAACGCTTGATGAAATCATTTTTTTTCTTGATCGTCCCGCAACTGATAAAGAAATATCCGTAGCAGTAAACAATCTCATTAGAGCTAAACAACTCTGGCAGTTTGATGATTTTTATTCTTTAAGGAATGAACCCACTATTGCTTTACGGCGTGTAAAAGGAAATAAACTTGCAACACTGCACATTAAAAAAGCAAGGTCTGTAGCGAAGTTCTTATCGTGGATGCCATATATAAAAGGCATAGCTGTTTCCGGCTCATTATCTAAAAATTTTGCAGATGAAAATTCAGATCTTGATTTTTTTATCATAACAAAAGCGAACCGCTTATGGATAGTGCGCATAATATATTCGGTGCTTTATAAAATTGCCTGCGCAGCACGTATGAAAGCGTTGTTTTGCCTTAATTATTTTATTGATGAACTTGATTTAAAGGTGAGGGAGCAGAACATATTTACAGCTGTTGAGATCTCAACATTAATGCCGTTAAAGGGCGAAGCTGTTTTCCGTAATTTTTTTGAAGCCAATAACTG
This sequence comes from Bacteroidota bacterium, assembly GCA_013289015.1. GTDB lineage: Bacteria > Bacteroidota > Bacteroidia > Chitinophagales > Chitinophagaceae > Parafilimonas. The sequence continues at coordinate 2,545 of JABDAV010000137.1, forward strand.
GGTGCTTCAATACCAGCCTAATTATATACCCAATTATACAAGCATGAAAGATAAAGCGCCTGTTATTCCAAAACGAATTGCAGAATGGATAATGAATTTTGAATTTGGAAATAAGTTAGACAACAAATTGCTCGTCTTTTTTAAAAAAAGATTTGAAAGAATTCTTGCTGAAAATAAACTTAGCGATAAAGGATTAACGATCGGCGCTTTTGAAGCTACCAAACATGCATGCAAGCCATTGCCTGAATATTTTCAACCCAAAATTTTGAACAAATTCCATGAACGTTTTACGATCACAAAAAATAAATATTGGGATATCATAAATAAAGAGGCGGTTACCTGGCAAAAAGCAACTAATGAAAATAGCTGAAAACATTCCATTGATTAGTGTTATCATCCCCGTGTACAATGCTGAGGCAACCATTGCTGCTGCACTTGATTCCATCAGGCAACAAACGGAAGGAAGGTTTGAGATCATTGTTGTAAATGATGGCTCTACTGATAACTCTGTAGATGAAGTATATGCGTTTAAAAAGGTTAACCCTGAACTACACATAACAATAATTGACAGGCCGCATGAAGGTGTTTCAGCTACCCGGAATATAGGGCTTCGTATCGCAACCGGAAATTATATAGCTTTCCTTGATGCGGATGATGCATGGTATCCTGAAAAAACTATAAAACAACTGGCAGTACTTGACCGCACGGGTGATATTGATGTTGTAGGTTGTTTGCATAGCCCACTAAAGAAACAAAAAATCAACAAAAAATTTGCAATGCTCAGGCAGATTGTATCAAAAGATATGCTGTTCAGAAATTTTTCTCAAACATCTACTATTATGATGAAAAGAAAGGTATTTGAAACAACAGGATATTTTGAAAGATCAATATCGCATGGAGAGGAGAGACGTTATTTTTTATGCGTATCGAAAGTTTTTTCCTGTGCATTGATAAATGAGAATCTTATCAACTATGGCAATGGTAAAAGAGGTTTTGGGCAAAGCGGCTTATCCGGTGATCTAATGCAAATGGAAATTGGTGAACTAAGAAATTTATTATACGCGTACAAGGTTTTAAAAATGCCTTTATTTTCATGTTGCAATGCAATAATTTTTTCGCTAATGAAATTTGTACGAAGGTTATGTATTGTTTACATAGCCGATAAATTTAAATCCGGGGCTTATGAAAAGAAATGATGTTGAGACCCGGTTTATACCATAGCCGCTTTTCTCGTTTTTAATTTCTCCCACAACATTCCACCCCTCGCTTTAACTGATCGCAGTGTAAATATTAAACCCAAAGAATTTTGGCTGCGTTTGTGACGTGACATTTCACATTGGATCCACTGCATGGCATAGTCGTAATAACGTTTTGTGTAGCGACGTTTAAAATCAATATCTCTGTCCGTAGAACTTTCCCATGGTAAATCTTTAACAAAAATATTTTCTACTTCTGTATATAAAGGTGTTCCTTTTATGGGATAAGCAACTGTAATTGTGAACTGATCCGGATCAGAAGATTTCAGATGATGCAATGTTTCTTTAATATCCTTCTCATCCTCACCGGGATAACCAAGCATTATAAAAGTACCTGCTTCCATTCCATAAGATTTTACCAATTGGATCATAGAACGAACTTCTTCCACTTTTACTCTTCTGTCCATCGCATCAATTATTTTTTGCGAACCGCTTTCTGCGCCTACCCAGACACGAAAGCATCCACTTTGCTTTAATAATTGTACTGCTGTTTCATTAAGCCTGTCGGCACGCGTAATAATTTCATAAGATATATTCAGGTTGCGCAGTTGTATTTCATTTGCAAACTCTCTTAACCAGCGTGGGTTAATTGTAAATACATCATCTACAAACCATATCTTATCGAATTGATAATTTTGCTGCAGCAATTCAATTTCGTCTGCGACCAATCCAGGATTTCTCCTGCGGTAACTGCTTCCATACACTGCCCGGCTGCACCATTTGCAAGAGTAAGGACATCCACGCATGGTGCTCATATTAACCATACTGATCCCGTGTGTCTTTTTCCACACATCAAAATATTTTTGAAGGGCTATCTTATTACGGTCAGGGAAAGGCAGTTGATTGATGTCCTTTATCAGCATTCGCTCTGCATTAGTTATAATATTTCCATTTGCATTTTTAAAAGCTATCCCGGCTATACTTTGCAAATCAGGATTTGTTTCTGCAGAATAACCCGTAACAATTTCGAGCATTGTTTCCTCACCTTCTCCAAATACAATTATATCAGCACCATATTCCAAAAATTTTGCTTTGTGATTACGTACTTCAGGTCCACCCAGGATAATTTTTGTATGCTGTAATGAAGGATAATTTTTTATGAAGTTTATTATTTTAAGCACATTCAGCTTTGTCATCAGGTTCGTATAAATACCAATCAAATCCGGTGTGTCGTTTTGTAAATGATTTTTTAATTCTTCAAGTGAACTAAAAGTTGAATCATATACTTCATTCGTAAAATTGTGTTGTTCCAGGTAAGCAGAGATATACAGGATACCCAACGGAGGATAGGGTCTCATGATCAACTGTTCTTTTGGATCTTCCGCTAAAAAATATCCATGCGTCAATAAGATTTTCACTGTTTATCCTGTTTTAATATTATACAATAATGATCAGCTAATGATGAGAACATACTGTATTTACCTAAACGCTCTTCATAACTGTTTAACCTGTTCAGCCAATGGCGGCGATTTAAAAATTGTTTTTCAAGATATGAGGGCGGAATAAATAAACCTACAGGATAAATTTCTGCAAGCTTAAAATTTGGCTGAAATAATTTTTTCAGAGCATGCGGCGAATAATAAAACACCGGCATCGAAGAGCCATTCATGTTAAAGTGAATAATTTTTTTTTGACGGCGGAATGCAGTACCTAATTTCCCTTTTAGTAAATAATAGAATATTTCCCACAAACAAAAGCGGCTCATTACTGTTAAAAACAAATAACCATCCGGCTTAACTATAGAAAAAAGACTGCTATTCAATTTTGTTACCTCAGTTTTACCAATACAATTTATTCCTCCGAAATTTGAAAATACCAGGTCAAACTTTTCGTTTTTTAAAATTTGTTTCAGCTCATTAAAACTGCATTGTATAAATTCAATTTGATCGCTGCTGATTTTTGATGCTGCTAATTTTTGCTGTGCTTTTTCAATCATCCCTTCAGAAGCATCAGTAGCAATAACAGTGTGACCTTGTGCTGCAAGTCTCAATGCGTCTTCACCGGTACCGCAATTAATCTCTAAAATTCTTAACGGGCGATCATAAGTTTGCAGTACAGTGTTCAGGAAATTCCATACACGTTTGCGTTGCAGTTTGCCGATTTGAGACTGTGTAAAATCTGCGTCATAAGTTGCTGCCAATATATCAAAAGGTGATTGAGCTAACATTGGTCAAATTTGAAAAGCTTCCAGTTTGCGTTTGTTCAATATTTCATTCGCAAAATAGTAAGGCATTTTTATAATTTTCTTCAGGTGTACAGCCTGCAATTGCAGCGGGTATCTAAAAAGCTTTCTTATATGATCTGCTGCTTTTACACGGTTATAATGCGCATGAACATAACGATGCAATTGTTTATAAAAAACAGGCGGGTATGTGTTGCTGAACATGAGTGCTAATTCATCAGAATCTGTCCAGTTTGTTTTTCCTTGTAATTCAGCCTCCACTTTTTCATAAAATTTTGTACCGGGCAAGGGATAAGAGACCGATATACCGATATCATAAGGTAATGATGTACTTATCATTTTAATCGTCTTCTCAATATCCTCTTTTGTTTCGCCGGGATAACCAAACTGGATAAAGAAAGATGGCTTCATTCCATACTTTTTTATAAGCTTTGTGCTCTCATAAATTTGTTCAACAGTAGTTCCTTTATCCATTGCATCTAAAATTTTTTGCGAGCCACTTTCCGCTCCCATCCATATATTATCACATCCTGCACGGGCAAGATCTCTTATGTAATTTTCCTGCAAGAGCAGATCTGCCCTTGCCTGTATTTTGAACTTCAATTTCAAATTCTCTTTCTCAACCAGGTCAGCAAAATGATGCACCCAACCAGGCTTCAATCCAAAAATATCATCACAAAACCAGATATGGTCAAAATGAAATTTCT
>JABDAV010000138.1 GCA_013289015.1 Bacteroidota bacterium
AAATATTCTTTTGCTTCTGCCGTGAGCAAATATCCATCATCATCAAAACCTGCTTTTACATCAGCAGGTAATATTTTTTTATCTTGGCGTTTTACATCGTAGTTTATTTTCAGAATTGGATTTGTGTCTTCGCCTGTTCCTGCCCAACCTAACCATTCTGTAAAGTTTTTTGCTTCATCAGGCGTTAACCCCTCAAAAGTCAGTTCTATTCGGAAACGATTTGCAGCGTTGTAAAAGTCTTTGTCTTCTACTCTGATGAAATCGTAGCTGTGAGTTTTGAGTACAAGTTTTATGGCATCAACTATCGCTGTTTTACCCGAATCATTTTCGCCAATTATTACATTCAGACTTTTGGTAAATTTTAAATCTAAATTCGGCTTTTCAAGATTTATGTTGCCTACAGCACCGAATTTTCTGAAATTCCAAAGCTTTATGTTTGATAAATACATTGTTAAGTTTGTTATTATAATTTTTACATCCCAAAGGCAGGATTCATTAGCAAAAGGCAGCAGTTAAGTTAGGTTTAAATGCTAGTTTTCTTTTATACCAGTCTAAAATTTAAACTCTGCCGTTGCAGGTGTTGTGAGGCTGACCGAGAATGCAGAGCCTCTCGGGTAGGTAATGGAGACAAAAGGTCGTTTACGCAATTCTCAGAGCCTTCAAAAATATTCCCGGTCAACCTCTTGTCACCCTGAACGAGTAATAAACGAAATAATGTAACATTTCAACAAATGGGATTTGCCGTTCACGACCTGTCTCCCGTCTATCCATAGAATGTTCTCTACTTTCCGATATTTCTTTGGCCAGGAAGCTAAATGAAAAGCCAGATTGAAAATTTATTGCGAATTCGAATTGCTCCATAATGATAACAATCGGCTTTTACTTTTCATTTTTACAGGGAAGCTTCCCATTGGACCCGTAATAGTCGCAGATACTGTTGCAGTTGCACTTAAGTTTAATAATCCTTTTGGTGTTAAAATAGTTTGTGTAAATAATTGATCTCCCAATAATGGTGAATCATCTGGGCGCATTAACCATTCAGAATGGTAATCGCCAACGCCAATCGAAATAATCTTTGTACTTAAAACTGTAAAGTTTATATTGAATCCAAATGAAGCATTACCAACAAGATTTAATTTACCACTAAACCCTAAGTCAATTTGATCAAGAATAGGTATAGAATCGGCAGCTATATTGACTTGTCCATTTAGTTCGATTCCTGCGTTAAATACAAGCCCTCCGGTTCCAATTTTTTTAAAAAAGGTTTCAGGCATATTATGAATGACAATTATTTTAGGATCGTCCTCATCATGTGGATATGTAATCTCCAATCCGATCTGCTTAATCCTATCCCAACTGCCATATTTAATAATAGAAACACTGTAGGTGATTAGCCAGATGTCATATTGATCGAAAATATTGTAGGCGCTTGGAATTTCTTGGTGCTGTTTTAAATAAAAATCCAATAGGTTAACACAAACAGGATTATCTCCTAAAAATACTTTTATCTCACCTTTTTCAAATTCAGGTTCACCAGCAAGATGAGCTTTATCTAACGGAACTAATAAATACTTGTCAACCGCATTATTATAATCTAAATTTATTTCCATATATAATTATGCTGCGTTTTGGAAGCAAACTGAAATTTTTTGAATGTAAGTTAATTGATAAATGACATTGTATAGTTTGTTCAATTCTAATTTCATTTGAGGTGAATATCGAATATTGTTTTTTTGCCTTGTTATTTCAATTGATTCTTTCCATAGTTCATTGAAAGATTTCGTTTTGTTTTCTGGCAACTGGCTTAATGTATTATATTGAAGAATGACATCAGATGTCACAGTTGGATGTATTTTTTCTGAAAAATAAATAATATTAGACATATTGTTTTTGTATAGCCACTGTGAGATAAAAGAGTCGTCGCCAGGTAAAAAGCATGATACTAGAAATACAGGTGCATCATCAGTAGTTTCCACACGATACATCAAAAATGTTTGAAATGTTTCAGTTTTATCTCCGATAAACATTTTTGGGCCTTTTTCAGCTTTCCAATTGAGGGTAGTTTTAGTATCTGGAGGCACTTTTTTTATTGTGTTTTGATTAATTCCCCGAGCTTTTAAATTCGAAACAATATTATAATCATCTAGCTTCCACCCTAATTCGGGAGAAAAAAAATCTTTGTTAGGAACATAAATATTAAACAGTGGATTAAAATTTTCTTTATCCGCTATTGTAATTTTTGAAAGGGCTTTTTTAAAATCTGAAACCAGATATACCTCGTTGGTTTCCCCAATGCTTTTGTTAAGTGCTGCTGCAAATTTTACTGGATTAACTGCCGAAAGCTTAGAGCCTAGTATTGATTCATATTCATATGAGTTTTCACTTATTGACCCTATTAATGAAAAATCAGGTCTAAAAACAAGCACGGGCTTATTACCAGAATTTTTTATTGCAGTATTAATCGCGTCTGGTAAAACTTGAGAAGAAATTAAGTTATTTAATTCTTCACGAGTTATAGAAATTTTTGTTGCACCTACTTGAATTGGTATGGTGCCAGCGTTTGGATCATATACACCAATATTTATGATATTAGTTTTAGAAGCATTTTCACTTATAATTTCGTTAAGATGGATTTCATATTGATTCAGTAAATTGTGTACATCAGATGGTACAATTTCTCCAGTCAAGCGATTTGATGCATATCCCAGCAAACCCTTATCACTTTCTAAGTATTTATTATCAAGTAAGAAATAATCAAAATCATTATCGTTAAAATAAAATTTAATATCGTCAAATCTGAGGCTATTGTTAATTAAAAGACTTACAAAATCATCGTGAAGGGTTGGTATTTTCAAAATAGTAGATATAATGGATTTATCTAGAATAGGCCTTAGAATATCGGCTGTTTCTGAAGTCAAAATCCCGCTAGGTTTAAGATTATTTTGTTCTTGCAAACTCTTTAAAAAATCTCCTTCATAACTTCTAAATTTTGATCCTTTAGTTTTAAAATTTATAGGGATAGCATTATCAATTTGATAGTCCAAAATAATTTTTTTGACCGTTATATCATCGAATTCAGCCGTTACAGGAATTGAATGCGTTCGTTGATATTTAATAATTATTAAAGCTCTTTGGGCTTGGGTTTGCTTTTCTGTCCCCCATCCAAGTGATATTAAAGCTTTATCATACCCATAAAAAGATGAAATAGATTGTTCATCCCCTCTCCGAAAAAAAGATGTTGCGTCCGTGTATGTATATATCTCTGGAAAGCATGATTTATCTAGAAGTTGACAGGTTTTTTTGTCAAATATCCCCGTAATCGGAAGATCGTTTATAGCCTGAAAAGCTATAATTGCATCTTTTTTATCTTGGGCAGTGTATGTGTTCTTAAGATATGTTTGATGTTTTAATTCGTCTAAATAAAGTTCTTGGTTAAGCGCCTTTTGTGTTTGACCAGCAATTATTCCATCAATTTTCAAATGATTTTTTTGTTGAAATTGCTTAACCTTTTGTATTAGATTATCATCATAAATTTCTACGTCATTTTCCGGTTTAACATAGAAATCATCACTATTAATCTTAAGACTAAAATATTCTCGATAAGTTCTAAGTTCTTGCCTATTTAGCTCTGTAATTTTAGTTTGCGGCTCATTAGATATGATATCGTCATCGACTTCTCTTACCCATCCATTTGTGACAGCAGTAGACTCGGTCACAATTTCACCGTCGTGAACTATTACTGTACGATCATTACTGATGTGTGAATAATTACCGGGAGAATATGTTGGAAGCTCAGGAATGTGAGGCGATTCAACAGGAAATTTTGGAATGAGTATAGGCTCTTCATCACCAAACAGTCTTTTTAAAACTAAGTAGCCTTCTTCTACGGCTTCACCTTCTTGGCAGTAGGTCGTCAAAACGCAGAATATAATAACAAATAATAAAATTATTCTTCTGTACATTGTTAGGTGATTTTTGCTTCATAAAATTAAATGATGATAAATTTTAAAATACCGGGAAATTCCCCGTTTCTGACAGGTTTTTCCCCAGCTCGGCCTAGAATGTAGCTGTTTGGCGTAGTCTCCAGACTACGTCAAAGCGTCAGCAAATCTCAGATTTGCTTAAAAGCTGTTGCTAAATAAAAAAGCCTGCAATACTTGCAGGCTGCTTACTAACCCATAATAAACTTTATTCCGGTAAACCAAGCCTTTCAAATATCAACCGCACCTGTAGGGTGGTATAATACCATCCCTTCTTTTTACCAATCACATCTTCATGCGGCAATAACCAGGTTTTAAATGCCCTCGGGCTGATTCCATAAATAGCAGATAGCTCTTTTAATGTGTAGGCCTTCACAGTTACTTCAGTCGTAGTATTCATATTATTTCGCTTTACTTGTTTAAACGCATCACTCTGACAAATTTAGCTAAAATGTTTAGTTTTCAGAAATACCGGCAAGACTTTTTTAAAGATTTTTTTCCATGCTGATTATCAACAGCAAACCCGCAAAAGAGCTAAATTCTTTTACCCGGAACGCATTAAATTTTATTATACCCACTACTCACCGCTCACCGCTCACCCCTCACCATTCACCCAACCCTATACCAACCTGCCGGGAACTTGTACTCAACTCGCCGGGAACTGGCAGGCTAAGCGCCCGGAAGTGCCTGAATAACATATAATTTAAGTATTATGCGTTCGCCGCTTCCGGGAAAAAGGATGACAATCTTTAAAGGTTATCATCCTGACATAAAAGGTAATGCCGAACTTAGCAGCATGTTTACAGGAATTGTTGAAACCATCGGAAAAGTTGAATCAATTGAAGGAAACGGAACAAACCTGAGTTTTTGGATTGCTTCTTCTATATCAAATGAATTGAAGGTTGATCAAAGCGTTAGTCATGATGGTGTTTGTCTTACAGTTGAACAAATTGAAAATGGCAAACATCGTGTTACTGCTATTGAAGAAACACTTAATAAAACCAACCTGCGCAACTGGAAAGAAGATGCAGCAATCAATATTGAACGTTGCATGCAATTGAATGCAAGGGTTGACGGGCATTTGGTGCAGGGCCATGTGGATGCAACCGCTTTTTGTATTGATGTGGAAGAAAAAAAAGGGAGCTGGGAATACCGTTTTCAAATTCCCGCAGAGTTCACACATCTTATAATTGAAAAAGGATCTGTGTGTATAAACGGAATAAGCTTAACTGCTTTTGATATTAAATTCAACAGTTTTAATGTTGCAATCATTCCTTATACATATCAGCATACAAATATTCATTCGGTTAAAAACAATTCAGTGGTGAATATTGAGTTTGATGTGATAGGAAAATACCTCGCAAGATTCAGGGAAGTGTTTAATTATAAAGCGAATGACAGTTTTGCGCGTTCTTAACATCTTCCCCCTTTTTCATATTCGTACATTTGAATACCGGTAAAGATGAAGGAACTGTTTGGAAAGCAATTCATCTTTAAGTAAAACAAACAATATGAAAAAGTTTTCTGCTTTTTTCTTCTCCATAATAACACTTTGTTCCTGTGCGCAAAACACTAAAAGTGTTAAGTCATCCGGCGATCATTTGAATGCTGATCAATTAAAAAATTATAGTGTGGCAACTTTTGCTGCGGGATGTTTCTGGCATGAAGAAGCTTTATTTGAAAGTGTGAAAGGTGTGAAAGAAGCCATCTCGGGTTATGCAGGAGGCACCGCTGCAAACCCAACGTACGAATTGGTTGAAACAGGCAATACAGGTCATGCAGAAAGCGTGGATGTTTATTATGATCCAAACGAAATAAGTTATGAAACATTGGTAAAAGTATTTTTTGCAGGGCAGGATCCTACGCAGGTGAATGGCCAGGGGCCTGATCATGGAACACAGTATCGTTCTGTTGCATTTTACCGCACGCCGGAAGAAAAAACAATTATTGAAAACCAGGTGAAAGCATTAACCGTTTCGGGAGAATATAAAAAGCCCATTGCAACGCAGGTAATGCCTTTTACAAAATTCTGGACGGCTGAAGATTATCATCAGAATTACATTGAACACAACCCTGATAATAGTTATGTGCAGTATGTTTCTATTCCTGAAATAAAAGAGTTTCAAAAAGAAAATCCGCAGTTAATAAAACCCGATCATATTTTTTAGAATTGAGTTCATTGCTTCACTAAATTTTCAAGTGCAGCTTCAATGGAAGGATATAAAAAACTGAAGCCAGCATTTTTAATTTTATCATCATTCACTGTTGCGCTTTTTAAAACTTCAATACTCATTTCACCCAGCACAATTTTTAAAACGAATGAAGGCACATACACGGGCAGAAAAGATTTGCCGCGCATTTGTTGGGCAAGTGTTAGTGTAAGTTCTTTATTGCTTACTGGCTTTGGGGCAACAGCATTATAAATTCCTGAAACAGTTTCACGATCAATTGCAAATAGTAAAAGTCTGCAAATATCATCTATATGAATCCAGCTGATAATTTGTTCCCCACTGCCCAATATTGGAGCAATGCCAAACTTCAAAGGCTTTTTAAACTCCTCCAATGCTCCGCCTTTTTCACTTAATACAATTCCAAATCTAAAAATACATAAGCGCTTATATAATTTTTCAATAGGTTGAATACTCGCTTCCCAAAGTTTGCACGTGTTGCCCAGGAAATCATTTGCAGCAGGTGCATCTT
>JABDAV010000139.1 GCA_013289015.1 Bacteroidota bacterium
TTCGACAGAAGCAATATTACACAGGAAAAACAAGTATTTGATTGCAATCTTGACAGAGTATTAAACAGCGAAGTACAGGGCACTACAAAACCTGTAGCGCCTGATGGAAAATTGAGAACATACCGTTTTGCTGTTACAACAGGCGGTGAATTTTCTCAGTTATTTTTAGATGGAACTGAAACCTCAGATGCAGAACGCAAAGCAAAAGTGCTGGCCGGTCTTGTAACTGATCTTGTTCGTACGAATGCAATCTTTGAAACTGATTTTGGCATTCATCTGAATTATATAGATAATGAAGACACGATAATATTTCTTGATGGCAAAACTGATCCTTTTCAAAGCAGCGCAAAGGGATATGCAAGCGGAAAATGGAATACTCAATGCCAGCAAACTATGAACACTTATATTGGCGCAGCAAATTATGATGTTGGCCATTTATTGATGGGCTATCCAACAGGTGGGAATGCAGATTGCATTGGTTGCGTTTGTCATGATTCAAATAAAGGCAGCGGTGCTACAGGCTTTACTGATGATCTTACCAGCGATCCGTTTATAGTTGATTTCTGGGATCATGAAATTGGCCACCAGTTTGGCGGCAATCATACTTTTGATTATTCTTATGAAGGCACGATCGCACAAATGGAACCGGGCAGCGGTTCAACCATTATGGGTTATGCAGGCACTACAGGTTCAACAGATATTCAGCCGCACAGCGACCCCTATTTTCATGCGATCAGTGTTCAGCAAATTGATACATATACACAAACGGGTTTAGGAAACACATGTGCAGTTATAACTTCAACAACCGATCATTCACCAACCGTTAATGCCGGCGCAGATTATATTATTCCTGCATCAACACCTTTCACTTTATCAACTGTTAATGCTAAAGACAAAGATGTTACTGATTCCCTTACTTACTGTTGGGAACAATTTGACGATTATAAAAAAGGTTCTTCTTACAAATTTCCTGAAGACACTTCCACAACAGGACCTGTTTTTCGTTCGCTCACGCCAACGATTAGCTCATCAAGAACTTTTCCTGCACTAAGCAGCATACTTGATGGTACAAATGCAAATGAATGGGAAGTTTTACCGGGTGTATCAAGAACATTAAATTTCCGCGTTACTGTTCGTGATAACCATCCTGGTGGCGGAAGCACTGCAAGTGATGATATGGCTGTTACAGTTGTTAGCAATTCAGGGCCTTTCAAAGTAACTTATCCAAATACAGCAGTTACTTTAACAGGCGGTACAAAAAAGGCAATTACATGGGATGTGGCTAAAACAAATCTTGCTCCTATCAATTGCACTAACGTAAAAATTCTGCTTTCAACAGACGGTGGCCAAACATTTACTTTAATTGGCAGTAAACCCAATACAGGTTCTGCAACCATTACAGTTCCTAAAATAAATACAACGCAGGCACGCATTGAAATTGCAGGCGCAGGTAATATTTTCTTTGATATATCTGATGCTGATTTTACAATAGCAACTTCTGCATTAATTGCATCATCTGCAACTGCAAACATACTTGCGAATAAAGCAGTGTCTGTAAATGTTATGCCCAATCCTGCAAAAGATTTTACCAATGTCATCTTCCATAATTCATCAGATAAAGCGAATCTTGAATTAAGCACTTCAAATGGTAAGATTGTTTATTATAAAACATTGAACAATATTATTGACGGCGCACAGGAAAAAATTTATTTGACAGGTTTGGCAAAAGGAATATATATACTTAAAATAACGACTGACGACGGAACACAGGTAGAAAAAATCGCAGTGTATTAATGTAACTACTTACAATGTTCAACAAAAAGTCATGCAGCAATGTTGCATGACTTTTTTGTTTGATTGATGTATGTTATTTCACGACACTATGTCGTAAAAAAATTCTGGTAAGCTATTCGTTGCATTCATTTTCCCATGAACAATACAATTTCTTTTATAAATAATGATGATGCCGGTTTGCTGGATGCTTATTCCAAAACAATAACGGGCGTTGTAGAAAATGCGGCAGCATCAGTTGCACATATACAGGTTGAGAAAAAAATAAAGAACAGGCGCGGCGAAGTGCAGTCAGCACCGGCTTCCGGTTCCGGTTTTGTTATTTCTTCAGATGGTTATGTGGTAACCAATCATCATGTAATTGAAGATACAGATGATATCAAAGTTTTATTCAGCGATGGAAGAATCTTAAATGCAGAATTGAAAGGCGCAGATGCATCAACAGATATTGCAGTGTTGAAAGTTTTTGATAATAACTTGAAAGCTTTATCCTTCACCGATTCAGATAAATTGCAGGCCGGTCAAATTGCCATTGCAATCGGTAACCCGCTGGGTTTACAATATTCAGTTACCGCTGGTGTTGTAAGTGCATTGGGCAGAACATTGCGTGCAAAAAATGGGCGTTTGATCGATGATATCATTCAAACAGATGCCGCATTAAATCCGGGTAATTCCGGCGGCCCGTTGGTTAATTCTGCAGGTCATGTTATTGGTGTGAATACAGCAACCATTCCATCAGCGCAAGGCTTATGTTTTGCAGTGTCTTCTAATCTCGCCTCATACATCGCAGGTAAAATAATCATGGAAGGAAAAGTAAGAAGAGCATATATCGGCGTTGCAGGGCAAATGGTAAATCTTACTGAACGTATGATTGCTTCAAACAGATTACAAACAAGAACGGGCGTATATGTGTTTGAAAAAATTGCCGACGCTGATGTAGACAATTATGAATTGCGCGTGGGCGATATAATTGTTGAGTTTGATGGCAAACCTGTGGGCTCGGTTGATGACATGCATAAATTATTTTCTTATGATGTTATAGGCAGGCAAAAACAGTTAGGCATTTTACGCAATGGTCATAAAAGAATGATTGATGTTGTCCTGGGCGAATTAAAGTAAATAATCCACTTAAATTGCAAACCTTGAAGTTTGTGCTTCAAGGTTTTTTTATGCAAACAACAACACGCATTAATCTTTGGAGCAGTCCGCGGAATATTTCAACAGCAATGATGTATTCGTTTGCTCAACGCGGCGACACAGTTGTGTTTGATGAACCTTTGTATGCGCATTATTTGTTGTCGACGGGTATTCACCATCCGGGAAAAGAAGAGATTTTACAAGTACAGGATAATAATGGTGAAAATGTTATTCGTGAAATAATTTTAGCTGATCATGGCAAATCAATTTCTTTTTTCAAACAGATGACACATCACCTGGAAAATATTAATTTCGATTTTTTATCGCAGGCAAAAAACATCCTCTTCATTCGTGATCCAAAACAAATAATTGCTTCGTATGCGCAGGTTAGAAAAGATGTTACCATGCAGGATGTTGGTATAAAAAAACAATGGTGGTTGTATAATTATCTCACAGAAAAAAAACTTTCCTGCATCGTACTTGATTCAAATGAGATTTTAAGATCGCCACAAAATGTTTTGCAACAATTATGCGATGCGTTACAGATTTCATTCATCGAAAAAATGCTGCATTGGCCTGCAGGTGAAAAATCCTATGATGGCGTTTGGGCAAAATATTGGTATGATAATGTGCACCAGTCAACAGGCTTTGCAAAGCAAAAAACAAGCGAACGTGATTTGCCCGCTTATCTTGAACCATTATACAAGGAATGCAGATTTTATTATGATCAATTGTTTCCTTATTCAATAAAAATCAATGTAGGGTATTGAACGTCATTGTAACGATAGGAGAAATCTCTTAAAATATTAACTACCTTAAATTCCCGGGATGTCCCGTTATCTTACAATGACGTTTTTCGATTTGATAAATTAAACTTTGTGAACGTCACCTCGGCGCGAAGAGAGGTCTTCCGAATTTTATACGGTCTGAATTTTAAGAGATTTATTTCGGCAATAATTATTTTTCAAAGGCCTCAATGATTGCTTCGCAATTCTCAGTTGCAAAGAAGCTTTAGATGAACGAAAATGATTGTCAATTGCTCCTTCGAAAAGACGTTTCTGTTTTTTGCTTTGCAGCTCATAGGTCTTGAATCCGACATGACGATGCAAATTGCCAGGTTGAATTTAAGTTCGTAAATCGTAAGACTAAAATAAAGATGCTTTTAAACTTACCTTAGCTTTTCAATATTGCTTTATGAAATATTCATTCGTATTTAGTTTGATAGCAATGAGTCTTTTATCAGCTTGTAATAATTCTAATCAAACGACCATGGCACCTGATTCAACATCAACCAATGATACTTCAGGCTTAAATAGAAAATGGTGGAAAGAAGCAGTAGTGTATCAAATCTATCCGCGCAGTTTTAAAGATGATAATGGCGATGGTGTTGGCGATTTGAAAGGCATCATTTCAAAATTAGATTATATAAAAAGTTTAGGCATTGATGTTATCTGGCTGAATCCGGTTTATTCATCACCTAATGGTGATAATGGTTATGATATCAGCGACTATCAAAACATCATGCAACAGTTTGGAACAATGAATGATTTTGATGCATTATTAAAAGGTATGCATGAACGTGGATTAAAACTGGTAATGGATCTCGTGGTAAATCATAGCAGCGATCAGCATGAATGGTTCAAACAATCGAGAAGTTCAAGAACAAATCCTTACAGGGATTATTATCATTGGTGGCCTGCGGAAAAAGGTACGCCTCCACATCGTTATAGTTTCTTCGATGTGAACAATGAAGCATGGAAATATGATTCAATAACCAACTCATATTACTTACATTATTTTGGCGATTTTCAACCTGATTTGAATTGGGAAAACCCAAAAGTGCGCGAAGAGATTTTTAACATGATGAAGTTTTGGTTTGATAAAGGCGTTGATGGTTTTCGCATGGATGTAATTCCTTTCATTTCAAAAGACACAACCTTTCCGCCGCTGCCTGCAAAGTATAATGGAAACTTTGTCGACTACTATGCACACGGTCCACACGTGCATGATTATTTGCAGCAAATGAATAAAGAAGTGATGAGCAAATATGATGTGATGACGGTTGCGGAAGGCATTGGTCTTACAACAGATGATGCGCATGATTATGTTGATGATGATCGGCATGAATTGAATATGTTGTACCATTTTGAAGGCGTGAGTTTAGGTTATTTACCGAACCAGTTTAAAGTACCTGATCCGAACGGTTATAGTGTTGTTGAGTTTAAAAAGATCTATTCAAAATGGGATAGTGTGTTTGAGAATAAAGGTTGGGGAACAGTTTTTCTCGGCAATCATGACCAGCCAAGAATGGTTACGCGCTGGGGAAATGATTCAGGCGGGTATCGCGTGCTTTCGTCAAAAATGCTTACAACATTTTTAATGACGATGCGTGCAACACCTTATTATTATAACGGCGATGAACTCGGTATGAACAACATTAAGTTTGATAAGATTGATGATTACCGTGACG
This sequence comes from Bacteroidota bacterium, assembly GCA_013289015.1. Classification (GTDB taxonomy): domain Bacteria; phylum Bacteroidota; class Bacteroidia; order Chitinophagales; family Chitinophagaceae; genus Parafilimonas. Next base: position 5,399 of record JABDAV010000139.1, read on the forward strand.
TAGAATCATTGAATATGTACAAGCAGATAAAAGAAAAAGGTGGCGACCTACAGGCATTCTTAAATGCACAAAAAATTTCTGCAAGAGATAACAGCCGTACGCCATTTCAATGGAATGATTCGCTGAATGCAGGTTTTACAACAGGAGCGCCATGGTTAAAAGTGAACCCGAATTATAAAACAGTAAATGTTGAAGCAGAAGAAAAAGACAGCAACAGTTGTTTGAATTATTTTAAAAAGATTGTGAAGCTTAGAAAAGATAATCTTGTATTGGTATATGGGAAATATACATTGTTAGATGAATCTAATCCGCAAGTGTATGCATACACAAGAGAATTAAATGGAACAAAATTTTTAGTGTTGCTAAATTTTTCGAAGAATGCAGCGATTGCCAATACAGGCATTGATCTTACCAACGCCAATCTTTTAATTGATAATTATACAACAGCAAACAACACTGCTGCACTTCGTCCTTATGAAGCAGCAGTGTACGAATTAAAGTAAGATGTAAAATTTGAGACTTATGAAATTGTCTATAGAAATTCGATATTAATTAATAATTTATCCTGTTGCTTTATTGAACTGTATAATTATTATAATACTGTCAGCTCGTCATTTCGACGACAGGAGAAATCTCCCGAAGTATTAGCAACCTTAAATTTATAAGATGTCTAGTTACCTTACAATGACGATCATTAACTATAGATAAATAATTAAAACCGAAATGCAGCAACAATTTTATCCGCAAAACGAAAACATACAAATCTTCATTAAAGACAAATTATATCATCGCAGTGAAGCAAAAATTTCTGTGTTAGATAGTGCTGTGCAAGGCGGCGATGCGGTTTGGGAAGGCTTAAGAATTTATAATAGCAAAGTATTTTGTCTCAATGAACATATTGATCGTTTACAGGCTTCTGCGCATACATTGGCTTTTGCTGATATTCCATCAAAAGAATTTATTCGTGATGCAATCTTTCAAACATTAAAAGCAAATAATTTTTACAACGATGCACACATTCGTTTAACATTAACACGCGGAGAAAAAATAACTTCAGGAATGGATCCGCGTTTAAATCAAAGCGGCAGTTGTTTAATTGTGTTGGCTGAGCATAAACCGCCGGTTTATGATAATACAAATGGAATAAAATTGATCACTTCACATATTCGCCGCAACTCGCCGATGCACCTGGATTCAAAGATTCATCACAACAATTTGCTTAATAACATTCTTGCAAAAATTGAGGCGAATTATTGCGGTGCCGATGATGCCATCATGT
>JABDAV010000140.1 GCA_013289015.1 Bacteroidota bacterium
AAAGAATTAGTTGCAAAAGCTATTCATTTTAATTCAGACAGAAAAAAATATTCTTTTGTTCCCCTGAACGTGGCGGCTATTCCCAAAGAACTTTTGGAAAGCGAATTATTCGGGCATGAAAAAGGTTCATTCACCGGCGCAACAAGCAGGCGCATCGGCAAGTTTGAAGAAGCAGACAAAGGCACTTTATTTCTTGATGAAATTGGCGAGATGGATATAAGCCTGCAGGCTAAATTATTAAGAGCGTTACAGGAAAAAGAAATAACACGCATCGGCAGTAATGAGATCATAAAAATAAATGCGCGCATTATCGTGGCAACCAATCGCAATCTAAAAGAAGAAATTGCCAGGGGAAATTTCAGGGAAGACCTTTATTACAGGCTGTTGGGTTTACCTATTTCATTGCCGCCTTTAAGAGAAAGAGAAAACGACATACTCATTATCGCAAAATATTTTATTGATCAGTTTTGTAAAGAGAACAATCTTGGTAAAAAGCATTTATCATTTGCCGCAAAACAAAAACTGACCACCTATACCTTTCCCGGAAATATACGGGAGCTGAAATCAATTATTGACCTGGCTTGTATTATGTGTGAAGGACCGGAAATTAATGAAGAAGACCTGCAAATAAATTATATACATACCGTTGGCGGTCATGCGAAGAATGGTAATTATACTTTAAAAGAATATACCATAAAACTGATACAGCAATACCTTGATGAATATGATCACGATGTATTAACTGTTGCTGAAAAACTTAATATAGGCAAATCAACTATTTACAGAATGATAAATAATGATGAACTGAAAATACCCAAAAAGAAGATAAGTGACTAAAGAGAATAAATTATATGATCTTAATGCTTTATCCCGCAATCATGAAGCAGATGCGCAATTTATACACAACATGGTTTCATTGTTTTTGGCAATTATTCCTGAAACCAAAGACTCATTTATTGAAGCAGTGAATACAGAAAACTGGAACCAGGTATATTTCTATGCGCATACATTAAAAGCCAGTATTGATGTTTTCGATCTCAGCCCTTTAAAGCAAATAATAAGAAGCATCGAATCAAGATCAAAAAAAATAATTAATTCAGATAAAAAACACCTTAAGCAAGATGTACAATTTGTTGCAGATTATCTTGAAAAATGCTTAACCGAAATGAAAGCAGAATTTGGCCAGCAATAATATTAAGCCATTGTTTTCTCCGCCTTACGCAGTTCGCGCCGTATGCCTTCATGAATATCTCTTTGCCTTATATAATTGTCTTTGGATGCAATGGCTTTAAGCATGGCATAATGCATCACATTTAAAATTGATGCTCCCGAAATTTCATATTTATTTGCCAGTTCAGCAAGATTTAATGCAGGCTCCGTTCGCAATACAGACGGCATTGTTTTTTCCCACAATAAAAGCCGCTCTTTATTATCGGGCATAGGAAAATAAACAGTTGTATGAAAACGGCGGATAAATGCACTGTCAATATTGTTTTTAAAATTGCTGGCCAATATTAGTAAACCTGCATAATCTTCAATACGCTGCAACAGGTAACTCACTTCCTGGTTAGCATAACGATCATGTGAGTTTTGAACACTTGTACGTTTACCGAATAAAGCATCTGCTTCATCAAAAAATAAGATCCAGTTTTTATGTTCTGCTTTGGCAAAAACTTTTTCAAGATTTTTTTCTGTTTCGCCAATGTATTTTGAAACGACCTGTGAAAGATCTATCCTGTAAACATCTTTGTTTAATTCATTGCCCAATAAAGTTGCAGTAAGTGTTTTGCCTGTTCCCGAAGGGCCAAAAAATAAAACGCGGTAACCCGGTTTTATTTTTCTTTTCATTTTTTCATCTTCCAAAAGCTTATCGTTGTAATGCATCCATATGGTGATATCATTTATCTGGTTTACGGTTGATTCATTCAATACAGCATCATCCCAATTCATTTTAGTGTTGATTTTCTTGGCAGGAAAATCGCTGCCAAATTTTATTTCAGTTTCTTTATTGGTAAGTATCGGGAGTAAATGGTCTTCCGTTAAAATTATTTTTCCGCTCATTAATGGTTCACCTTCTTTTACATTTTCCAATTGTAAAACACCTTCTTTTATCAAAGCGCTTTCACCCAAAAGATATTGCTGAATATCGAGCCTGTCTCTGATATTATTTCCTGCCAAAATAAATTGAATGGTGTCGCCGGTTGGCAACATGCTGCGCTGGTTCAAACCTTTAACACCGCCAATCTCTGCAAAGTCGCCGCCTGATGTTAAATACTGCTGAATAATGTTATCAAAAAAAGCAGGTTGTACATGCGGCGCAAAAGCAATAAGAAAAATTATTTTTTCCTGTATGCTGATATCATCGCGTGAAAGCAGTTTGTAAAATTCAGTGCCATCATTTTCAGGTTGCATATCTTCCAGGTAGAAAGAAACGTCTTCGTTCTTGCCAAAAAAAACATCAAGCCGCCGGTGAAATATTTCATCGAGGTATTGTAGCGATGTAATAATATTTGAATAATAATGTTTCAATTGTTTTAGTTAAGATAGTTAAGAAAAATGTCAAGCAAATAATCGTAATTACATTAAGGAAAAAATGTTTTTATTTCATCAGTTGAAGGTTGTTTTTTGTTCTTTATTACAAAAGCTAACCATTTTGTTACAATGCCTGAAGCTTCATCCATTCTTATTGACCTGCTTTTTGCTGTTTCAAATCCTGTTATAACTGAAAGCATTGTTGCAGTATTATCATCATCAGGCAATTTCTTTTTTTGCATTGCATATTCTGTCCACAAATAATAAACTTCGCGTGCCGTTGTAACGCTGGTAGTGCTGCCTGCAACTGCCTTTTGTTTTTCCCATATATTAATAAGCGATTTAACCTGGTCATCAGATGGAGCCGTACCTTTTTGCTGTAAAAATAAAAACCAGAAATACGTTTGATATTGATTGTTCAACAGCCATTCAGGGTCATCCATAAAAAGCATAAATGCTTCAGGAAAATATTCTGATTCGGGCGAATGCGCCGGGTGTGAAGTATCTTTTGCATAGCTTGTTACAGGCACAAGGCCAAGCCCTTTATAAAATTTATTAAATACGTCCTGGTAAGTTGGATCGGTTGTTTTAATACCCACCCTCGGGCCACCTTCTGCATGGCCTATTTCATGCGTTAATACTTCAATATTCCCGGCATTAATTCCTTCACTTCCGCCAAAGAAAATATTATCATGGCCAAATGCCCCATCGTATATGGTAATTGTTTTTTGAACATCAGAAATAACTTTTGTAGAAAGAGTGTAAGTATATGGTTGCTGTGTTAACCCGCTTACCCAGCCAAAGGCTGCACTCAGGTTTTTTTCCTGCCGTATAAAGTAAACGCCCGCCAGTTTAGCTAACAAAATTTTACCAAATCTTTCAAGAACAAGCTCAAGCAGCTTCAATTCATCAGCAGTATAATCCTTCACGCCAACACGCTCTGCATCAGGTACATTATGAATTGATTTTAAACGTGCGGCGCCTTTCGCAGCATCAAGAACATTAATGGAGTAATTCTTTTTAAACCAATCAGGCGCTCCCGATTTTGTTTCAATTAGTTTATTAATGTTAGTGGTAATATCTGCAACGGTAGCAGCTTTTATGTCTGCTTCTTTAACGCCTTTGTAAATACTTAATATCCATTTTATAAGCTTGGCAGGTGTCTCAGCATTATTGGCATCAAAAGCATTTTCAGCGTAGCCGGGCACTCTTGTAATGAGCGCTTCGGAAGGATCGCCTACAACAGCATCCCCTTTCTTGCCAATTCTTCTTACAGAAATGTTTACAACATTATTTGCATCTGCTTTGTGTACAATAAAAGTATAATAGTAAAGTTCTGTTTTTGCAGCATTGGCCGGATCTGAAGTTACAGGGATGATCTGATCCACCTCTGTATCACGAAAACTTTTTTGTTTTACACCGGCCTTGTCAAATTCGTTGGCATATAAATCATACGCAACAGCTTTTACTATAACCCTTTCGTTGGTATCGGTTATCTTATCCAGGCCATCAATAGTACCGAGTTTGTCTGTTGCGCCAGGATGCTCCTGGTCATATTTTTCAATCAAAGAATCAATATAATCCTTCTGGTCAATACCGGCAGTCACCTTATTATTTTTCTCCTGCGAATAATGCAATGTTATAAAATTAACACCTGCATCGCGGTTAATGGTCATGCTTATCATTAATACAATGTTCTCTGCTTTGCCACCGTTTACTTCGCTTGTTGATATTATTTCCTGTACATTCAGGTCATCCTTTACTTTGGATTTTTTATACTCCTCAAATCTCCATTGCGCATATTTACCTACTGACTCTCTTACTTCCGGATGTACCTTAAAATATGCAGTCAGATCTTTCGCCGGGAAATTAAAACTTGTCGCCTTATCAAGGGTTTTATTTATTTCGTCAGGTACTTTTTTTATACCGGATATTTTTCCGCTAACGTTTACAGGTGGCGCAGTTTGAGCGATTGCATCAATAATAAGCATTTGCAAAAGCGGTTTGGTACTTCCCTTAGGAAAAGAATAATTAAATGTGCAATAAAAAAGATATGGCTTGCCTGAACTGCTTGCTGTAACACCAACGCGGGCAGGCAAAAAAGCTGCCTGGTTTGTTGTTGCAGGGTTGGCTGCCGAAGGCGTGGCAGCAGGCTGAAGCTCCCAGGCTTTAGCTAAAAAAATATTTATATTATTTGCATCAAGCTGGGAAAACAAATTGGTATTGGTCTGATACTCTAATTTATAAACACTGTTTATTTTTTGGTACCAGTAATTGTATCCACTTAGCTGAGCGCCGGTAGAAACATCTTTGTATTTATCAAGCTGGACAGCCGAAGTATAATTCATACCGCCGGTGCTGTGTTCGCTTACAGCTTCTTCGCGTTGAATAATTTTTGTATGAACCCCATCAGCCTGTTGCATCACATGCGTTAACTCATGCGCCATCAATTTTTTCCCTTCAGCTGTACCGGGCTGATAGTTATTTGTACCAAATACAATATTGTTGCTGTGCGTATAGGCCAATGCATTGATGCTTTTTGCGGATTCATTTGCCTCGCTGTTTGTATGGAGCTGTACGCCGGAAAAATCATAATTCATCCTGGGTTCAAAAAAGTTTCGTTCCTCCCCCGTCAGCGATCTTCCTTTACCATCCAGTGAATTAATATAATTTTCTGTTGATGAATCAGGCGCAACTGTATTACTATTCATTTCCTTTCGCTGCGTTTGCTTTTCTTCTTCTTCGCAATGGGCGCATTTGCGCTGTATGATTGTTGCATTATTTGTTTTATTATTATCGGGAGGTGGAGGCAATGTATCAAACGAAAGCTTAGCCTGCATTCCTGGTATGGCTTCCCCTGTTTTTTCTTTGTCTTCCTTTTTTAACGGATCTTCTTTTTCGGTAATAGTATTTCGCGGGTTAACAATTGTATGATGGAAAAAATGTTTATCATGAACAACCGGGCCAAGTGGTGTTGCAGGCATACGCATTACTTTATCCGCTACGGCATCAGCCTGCTGTTCATACATATCATTTGGTTGGTTAACAGCAAGCTTTGGCTGAAAGAAAAGTGAATTCCTTTTCGCTCTTTGCAATGGTTTTTCTTTGTTTGTTAGCTGACTGAACATCTGCTTTATTCACTACTGAACATGTATCGAATTAAAAATACTTTTTGAAACACATAGTAAATCCTGCCGGCTCATAGGTTACTGTATATTCTTTATTTCTTTTGCGAGGTAATTATTTACCATATTCATAAAGTCGCTATACAAGCCGTTAAGCTGCGCGCCGGTCATACTTTCTGCGCCCTGCCTGTTCACCTTTGATACCTGTTGCGTTAAATAATCATAGAACAAATCCGTTTGTTGGGCATTGATAGCGTCACTTATCCTGTACATGTATTTGTACATTTCATATTCTTTCATCGCTTTTACAAGATTGCCGTTACTGTCATGCATGATGTGTTCCATCATTTCAAGGTTACTCATCACCTTTTGGATTTTAAGCGCCGGGCTGTTGCTGATAGCGCCCGTTTTCATTAAGGCGCCCGGGCCTATATATGCTTCACTTGAATAGAAATTAATTTCCATTTGCTTCATTGTTACATCCATCGTTTTTTTAGCATAATCAGGATCATCCGGCGACATCTGGCTTAGTTCTTTTTGTAAAGTATCCACTTCTGCATGCAAGGCATCCCGCTTCTTCATCATTGCACCCGCATCCATTTCCGA
>JABDAV010000141.1 GCA_013289015.1 Bacteroidota bacterium
TTAATAAAGCGGGAGTATATGGTGTTAAAGTCACAGATAAGAATACCTGTATTTCAAGTGACAGTTTATCTATTCAAACATTAAATCCACCTTTGTTTAACTGGCCTTTGGATTCTTCATTTTGTGAAGGCAATTTCCTTACGCTTAATGCTCCCTCAGATACTAAAACACTTACATGGCAGGATGAAACTTCAACTCCTTCGTACAAAGTATCAGTTACAGGTAAATATTCTTTAATTGCCATAAGTAATAATGGTTGTATTGATACTGCAACTATCCAGGTAAATGAAATTTCACCACCTGCTTTTACATTAGGGCCGGATACTATACTATGTAGTTATCAAAGCTTACTATATAATTTCAATTTACCGGATGCATCTTATTTATGGGAGGACGGTAACACAAATAATAACTATTCAATAAATAAGGCAGGTACATTTTGGCTTACTGTAAACCAAAATGGTTGTTCAGCATCAGACACTCTAAATGTTGAGTATAAACAACCGCCTGTAGTAAATATCGGCAGCGATACAACGCTCTGTGAAGGCGCAACAAAACTGCTTAACGCTAAAGCAACAAATGCTTCTTACCTGTGGCAAGACGGTAGTACGAATGCAGAATATTCTGTAACCAGTTCCGGAAAATATTTTGTAATAGCTACAAGTGATAATTGTGTCACAAGTGATACAATCAATATTAATTACAAATCTATTCCTTCCTTTTCCCTTGGAAAGGATACTTTTTTATGCACGGGTATGCAATTAAAATTGTCACCTGTTATAACTGCATCGTCACAATACCTGTGGCAGGATGGAAGTAAGCAATCATTCTTTAATGTTTTAAATGCGGGAACATACAGTCTTAAAGCATCAAACGAATGCGGTTATTTTATAGATTCGATAAAAGTTGAGCAAGGCATTTGCGAACTTTTTATGCCATCCGGTTTTACACCTAACGGTGATGGACTGAATGATATTTTTCGGGTTAAATATGTATTTCCGGTTAAACAATTTGAAATGATTATTTATAACCGATGGGGGCAAAAAATATTTGAGACTACAGATGAAAATAAAGGATGGGATGGTTATTACAAAGGACTGGCAGCATCAATGGATACATATATATGGATGATAGATTACACTGATGAAAATAATGCCAGGCATGCACAACATGGTACTGTAACTTTAATAAGATAATTTGTTTGTGCCAGGGATTGAATTAATTTCAATACCCGATGATCAATTACAGAAAATCTTTAACTGTAGTATAATTGTTAAGCATGAAGATCTTTATTGACGATACGTATGAAGCCATGTCAAAACGCGTTGCAAATGATGTAATCAATATTATGTGCACTGCTCCGAAACCTTTATTCTGCACGGCTTCCGGCGATTCGCCAAAAGGTTTGTATAAAGAACTCGTGCAACAAAACAATGCATTATCAATTGATATTTCCAACTGGCATTTTTTAGGTTTAGATGAATGGCTTGGCCTTGATGAAAATGATGAAGGCAGTTGCCGTTACATGTTGAATAAAGATTTGTTTCATCCTTTGCATGTAAAAGATGAAATGATATGTTGCTTTGACGGCAGGACAAATGAACCGGCAAAAGAATGCGATCGCATTGAAACATTTATTCAGCAACATAACGGAATTGATGTGGCTATTCTTGGCCTCGGAATGAATGGCCATATTGGTTTGAATGAACCAGGCACTTCACCTTTACTTCGCTCGCATGTTTCTGATATTGCTGAAACAACCAAAACAGTCGGACAAAAATATTTTTCAAAACCGCAAACACTAACAAAAGGCATTACACTTGGCCTTGCTACTTTAATGGATGCAAAATATTTGTTCTTAATTGTAAGCGGAGAAAAGAAAGCTTCTATTTTAAAAGAAGCATTGCAACATAAGCTAACAAAGAACATTCCTGCAACGTTGATAAGAGATCATCCGAATTTTCATGTGTATGCAGATAAAGCTGCTGCGAAATTGTTATAAGATAGTTTTGCTCAAACCAACATCTTTATCTGCTTTGCTTTTTTGCAGCATCAATTATTCAACCGCTTGCATAATATTCGTTACACAAGCATTTAAAATTTTCCGAATTCAACCATCTTTTGCAAAACCAATTATCTGTTGATTTATTGTTTAAGCTTATTTAGATCTGTCATTATACTGTCTTTGTAAGTTTTGAGTATTGAATCATATTCCCCGGTATTCTCAGAAATAGCTTTGTCGGTTAACTCATAAGATCTTAACCGAAGATTACAATAATCAAGGATCGTTTGATTACGCTCGTGTATTGCCTCAGGCAACTGAAGTTTATCCAGGTCATTGATGATTTTTATATTCTCATTCCAATACTGGATTCCTCTTGTAACCATTGCTTTCAATGTATCTGTAGGCGTGTTTGTATCTGCAACATTGTATAGCATCAAAGCTTTCTTTTCATTATCTGCGAATGTTTTCATGCCATCGTCATACCTGCCAATATCATTTGAAATATTAGAGCAAATGACAAAGGAAGTTGTCAACACAAAAACAACAAGAACGATTAATGTCGTGTACTGAAAAACTTTGGAAACAGTTTTTTTCAAGCCTGGATAATAAGCATACCCGATTATCAATCCACATATCAATCCTCCAATATGTGCAGCATTATCAATACCATCTTTCAGTCCATTTGCAAGATTGTAAACTACAAATACGCTTATACTTGCAAGTAGTGCTTTGCGTGCTGTTTTCTCAATAAGATTAGTGGTAAGCATAGCAAGGAACACGCCGTACAATCCGAAGATTGCACCTGATGCACCGGCGCTTATAGTAAGTTCATGCCAGTATAAGCTATTTACACTTCCGGCAATGCCTGTGAGTAAGTAAGCTGTAAAAAAACATTGGCTGCCTAATTTTGGTTCTAACAATAAACCTATGTATAACAATGCATACATGTTTAATAAAAGATGTAAAATGCCAACATGTATAAAGCAGTTTGTTATAAGCCGCCACCATTCGCCACTCAATGTTAAGGGACGAAGATTAGCTCCCCAGGTAATCAGGGTTTGATTGTCTGGCACCAGAATGTTTGCACCGAATATCACCATTAAAATAAAGATCAACACGTTGATATCAATCAAAAGAGGAGTGATAAAGTAACCTTTTACTGGCTTAAACAAACTGAAAAAACTTTCGTTTGTTGCTTCTGAATTTTGAAATACTTTTTCCTGGCTTGCTTCAAATGCAGGTTGCAGTTCCTGCCATTTCTGAATTATTTCATTATCTGTAATAGCAGGTAAAATTTCATTGAAACACGTAATAAATCCTTCAACATTTTTTTTATTTATATTCCAGTCAAACATCTGGCTACCAAGGCACCTGCTTTGGATGCGTGCACTGCCATTTTCAACAATAACAATAATTTCTTCGCCGGAAGACCTTCCTGAAAATTTATGGTATGCAGTAAAGCCGGTTTCATTTATATTAGAAATATTCCAGTTCAATTTTTTAGCTGCTTCAAGTGAAACTATCAGGAAGTTTTGTTCGGAAAGATTTTCTAATTCAATATCTCTCGCGTACTTAGGGTTTAAACCAAATGACATAATGTTAGTTTAGGTATTCAATTAATAAATTTTGGCGGCCAAAAATATAAAATAATTTCGAACCGATTTATCACCGTTCCAGTTATTGCAGGCATTTATTCAAACCCAACATCTTTACCAGCTTTGCTTTTGGCTGCATCAATATTCCATCCGCTAACTAAAATGAACGGCGTTGCACTGCCTGCATATTTATTTTCATACGTGCATTCAATGGTTCTGCTTTCGCCCGGCGCTAATGAAATATAATTATCAGAAAAGATCACCGGCAAAATATCATCACCGTCTTTATGTTGCAGGCATCTTACATGAACAAAAAACGCAACTGCCTTTCCTGTATTCTTAATAGTGATTGTGTGCACCGTTTCATTCTCTTTTTTTGCTGATGAAGATGATAAATCAATTGTTGTAGCAGGCATGTTTTGCAATGATGAAAAATCTGCAAAGGCCGATTGCGGTGTATAATACCATTCCGATTTATCCCAGTTTAGCGCATCATCTTTTTTTGACAGCCAATACCAGTTAATGCTCTTTGTCTGTTGTGATGCATCTTTTAATTCCAGCCTTAGAAAATACACATCAGAAACATCATTCAATACAGGAATTTCAAAACAGGTTTGTATGCCGTCTTCACCAACATTAGTAGTTATGGTTTTTGAGAACTTATTTGTGCCATTCAAATCATATACATCCGCTTTCACATTAAGCCCGTCAAACTTTTGCAGGAATGAATTAATGATATTCACGTTGTGCGATGCATACGAATACATCACATGCAAAGGCTCCATCGATTTCTTCATACCAAAATAAGTGCCTGCAGGATAGAGATAATAATCATACGTATGCCATATTAAACCGGGCCAGGGATTAGTCAACATCCATTGCACCACACCGGTTGCTGTATTATATTTTTTTAATCCAAATGCTTCCATCATTGCACGGTGACCTTCATAATTCTGCAACTGTGCTTTTGCCAAATACTGATGCATATCTGCAGGCATACCATAACGTTCATATAAAGCGCTGTCAAAAATTTTTGTATTACCAAATTGCATGGTGCCACAGTGATAAAGCCAGTTCGAGTTTGTATTACTGATAGAATCTTTCGGAATAAATTTTATCAAACTTTCATAAGGCAGAATTGACGGGCCCGGAGAAATTTCTGTGGCAAAACTCCACGCACCTCCGTATTTGTTTGGATCAGTTTCCCAATAAATGGGTGGCACCCAATCATAAGGGCCATTCATTTTTACACCACTGAAACCAGATACGTTTGATTTGCTTGCATCTGCTGTACCAATCGTTGGGTTAGGCCATTTCAAATAATCTTCGATCGTTAAATAACTTCTTTCAACACTTGTATCACGCGGCGGCATATCGCTTCCGTTCAACCACACCATTACACAGGCTTTATTTCTTAACCAATATATCATACTGCTGTCTGATGACATTGCAACTGTATGTTCTGCAGCATCCCAGTTTTCAGGATATTGCCATGCGCCGCAGCACATCCAGCCTGTCATTACAAGCAATCCTTCTTTATCGCATACATCATAAAAATTATCGTCTTCAAACTTGCCCTCACTGCGCACAATATTCATGTTCATATCACGCACCAGTTTTAATTCCTGTTCATCGCGCAATAATGAATGCCGCTGAAAAATATCAGGCGACCATGCAGCGCCGCGTAACATGATACGTTTTCCATTCACAATAAAAACTCTCGATTGATCATTGATGAATGCTGATGTGATCTCGCGAATGCCGAAATTTTCTGCCACTGAATTACTTGCTTCATTACTTACATCGCACGCAATTTCTATACGGTTCAATTCAGGTTTTCCATATTGCCAGGGCCACCAGATCTTTGGATGTTCAATGTTGAGTTGTTTGAAATCATTTGAATTAAAACTGATGTCTTTCTTTTCATGCGGTTGCAAATGCACTGTTTGTTTAAAACTGATGTCATCATTTATTTTTCCTTTTACAATTGCATCCTGAGGTGCATCCGTATAATTTGTTACCAATGCATCAACAGTGAGATGCGCAACAGTTAATGAAGGCAAATCAAAATGCGTAGTGACCAATGGATAATCAACACCAACTTTTTTGTACGTTTTTATTTCAACATCATTTACAATGCCACCATTATAATCGGGAGGATAATGAATCCAGTCTGCGTAGTCTATTGCAAGATCACCATCTTCTTTATTTGGATTGAAGGGAC
>JABDAV010000142.1:0-4388 GCA_013289015.1 Bacteroidota bacterium
ATCATCCGCTTGCAGGCCAGGAGCTTGTTTTTGATATTGAACTGGTAGATTTAAAAGGCAAAAGCCCGTTAATTATAATGCCATAAATAGTTTGAAAGTTTATGGGTGTTTCAATGTTCATGGATTTAAGCAATCATCGCAGTCTGTAAACATTGAAACAATCCCGAAACACTGAAACGCTTAAACTTTCTTCCTGTTCATCCACCAGCCAAGCCAGATGCCTGTTATACCCCAGCTTACCAAGTAATCGATAAGATATGCTTCAATATCAAATGTTTGATACCATATATGAACAACATAGTTGCTGTTGAGATAAACTATTAACCCGGTAAGCAAAGCCGCCAGGAATGTTTTGCCAAAGCTATTGGTGGCAAAGCCTGAAATTATCCAGCAGAAAAACAACACCACTAAAAAATCAGTTATAAATGCTTTTATAATTTGCAAGCAGCCATGCACCCTGTCCGAGGTAATTTAAAATAAGGCAGGCCTTCACAAACACCCATGACACGCGAATATTTCCACGTCCGCAATGCCCGAGGTCTGAATATAATGCTTCAGCGCCCGTAGTACAAAGAAACACGGAACCCAATATCCAAAATCCGCTGGGGTAAACAGTAAGTAATTCAATTGCGTAATGCGGGCTTAGAGCCTTAAAAATATAAAGATCGTCTGTAAGGTGTGATAAACCAAGGGCGCCAAGCATCAAAAACCATATAGTCATGATCGGTCCGAAAAGCTTGCCGATAGATGCTGTACCAAATTGCTGTAAAAAGAATAGTAAACACAGAATGGCAAGCACTATTATAACAATAGTTTTTGTAGTTATGTCTGCAAACAGGGGTATTTGTTTCAACCCTTCTACCGCTGAGGTGATAGATATAGGCGGGGTGATGATGCCATCTGCAAGTAAGGCTGCGCCCCCTATCATGGCGGGTAACACCAACCATTTTTTTTGCCTTCTTACCAACGCATACAAACTAAAAATACCACCTTCACCCCTGTTGTCGGCTTTTAGAGTAAGTATAACATATTTGACAGTGGTTTGCAGCGTAAGTGTCCAGATGATGCAGGAAAGAGATCCCAGTATAAGGTCTTCACTTATAATTTTGCCGCTTACAATTGCATTGAGTACGTAAAGGGGTGAAGTGCCGATATCACCATAAATAATTCCTAATGCTATCAGTATTCCGGCTGCTGTTGCGCGGTTAATGTTTTTGCTCACGTTTTGATATTAATTCTAATAATCTTTTCACTGGCAGGCGGCGCGTTAAAAGAATTTATTCTGAGGAAAATTCATCAAAAACTCTGTGCAAAGATATTTGATGAATTTGTGAAACCATCATAGGAAATTTTTCCACCGTTACAAAACTCGGGTCGAGCCCAAAGCCCCTTTCATCATTGAGGCTTGCTCCTTTAAGCCAAAAATGCAGTTGCATTATGATTTTTTCAAAAAAAGGAAGCTCATTATCCTGTGATAAATATTTTTCCAGGATAATAAACTGAAAATCTCCAACCACATTATTCCGCCCAAGACTTTCATACCTGCTTGTTATGTTCACTTCATTATTGCTTACAAGGTCCTGTATCACTTTTCGCAACATAAGACCAATTTTTTGCTGCACCCTGAATCCCAGACGAAAGTCAATGCGAATGATATCATTGGGAATGATGTGATCAACAATGTATTCACAGGTGTAAGGATTATCAACCGTTTCAACATGAACAAACCAATAAATATCAGCACGCTTCGGTTTTTTATTCAGAATGGAATAAACGATCTTATGCTCTATTTCCTTTGGAGTATAGGACGCTGTAAGGTAAACAAGATGCGTTGCGTATTTAGTGATAGATCTGTCATTGCTGAGTTCCTGGATCATTGGTATGTAATGATCAAGCCGTACGTATTCCACATAACGGTTTTTGATCTTCCGGCTCCTGTACCAGATATACATTACAGAAAAATTAATAGCAGCAAGCAGCGTGGTTATATAACCGCCATCTAAAAACTTGTGTGATAAAGCTGCAAGGAAAGTTAATTCTATCGTTAAATATATTGCAAGAAACATATATATCCAGACAGGCTTTATGCGGTGCAGCACCATATAGTTGGCAAATAAAATTGTAGTAGCGATCATGGTTATAATTATGGCGAGGCCATAGGCTGCTTCCATTTTTGATGATTGCCTGAAATAAATTATTATAAATGCACAACCTACTAACATTAATACATTCATAGCAGGTACAAACAACTGGCCTCTCTCTTCAGAAGGATATTTGACCCTGAGCTTTGGCCAGAGATTTAAACGAATTGCTTCTCCTATAAGTGTAAAAGAGCTGGCGATCATTGCCTGGCTTGCGATGATGGCCGCACTTGTTGCTATAATTACGCCTATAATAACAAACCATGAAGGCATAAGGTCATAAAACGTATTAAGATGCAGTTGCGCTTTTAATGCGGAGGTTACAGTAAGCCCTTCCCTATTTGCCAACAGGTAAGAACCCTGCCCAAGATAATTAATCAGCAGGCATGCTTTTACGTATATCCAGGAAACATGCAGATTTCCCCTGCCGCTATGTCCAAGATCGCTGTACAGTGCTTCAGCGCCTGTAGTGCAAAGAAACACGGCACCCAATAAAATAAAAGCGCCTTTATAATTAATCAAAAAATTGATAGCATACCAGGGATTGAATGCTTTGAAAATAGAAAAATTATCCAACAAGTGCATGCCACCAAGAATCGCGATCATGGTAAACCATACAAACATTATGGGGCCGAACATTTTACCTATAGAACCTGTACCAAACTGTTGCAGAAAGAAAAATATTACCAATATGGCGAGCACGATAATCACAATGGTGTCTGTAGAAATGCTATGCATTACAGGTATATTCTTCAAACCTTCAACGGCAGAAGTAATGGAAATCGGTGGTGTGATTATGCCATCTGCCAGTAACGCCGCACCTCCGATTATTGCCGGCATTAACAGCCATTTGCGCCTGCGCCGTACCAATGCGTACAAAGCAAAAATCCCGCCTTCGCCTTTATTATCGGCACGAGAAATAAGCAATACATATTTGAGTGTGGTTTGAAAAGTGATCGTCCATATTATGCAGGAAAGGCTTCCAATCACCAGCGATTCTGTAACTGTTCTGCCATTAACGATAGAATTAAACACGTAAAGAGGAGATGTGCCTATGTCGCCATAAATTATTCCCAGAGCAAGAAGAAGACCGGCAGCCGAAACTTTATCAATACTTTTATTCACGACAGGAAATTGTGCTGATACAAATGTATAGGTAAATAATTTCACCTACGGTGTATATAAACTTTCATCTTATGCGTTAAGATATCATTATAAAATAGCCTGTCTTTTTCTTTAAAACGTATTTTTGTTCGAGTTAAGATTTATGCCCATGATATCTAAATGTTTTTTTTGCTTGGTCACCGTTATTTTTCCTTTGCTCTTAAATGCACAAAAAATTACATACACAGATCCGGACAAGGATGATGTGCGCTCAGTTGATTTTGACATCATAGGAAAAATAAATAATAATGTTCTCGTTTATAAAACAATACACAACAACAGTTATGTTATTTCCATTTATGATAACGACATGAAGTTTGTTGACAAGGTAAAAATGGATTTTCTTCCTGATAAGCTGATCAACACTGATATTATTACTTACCATGATTATTTCTATTTTATCTATCAGTATCAGAAAAAAAATGTTGTGTATTGTTCTGCCGCCCGCATGAACAGCCAGGGAAAATTAATGGCAGATCCTGTAGTACTTGATACAACAGTTATCAACTTTTTTGCAAGTAATAAGCTATACAATGTATTGTATAGTGAAGATAAGCAGCGTATCGGGGTATATAAAATAAACAGCAAAGATGACAGCAGGTATATTTTTACAAGCTCCATTTTCGATGGATCGCTCAACCGGCTTTCGAAAACGCAAGCAGTGATACCTATGCGGCCCAACGTAGATTTTCTTACTGAATTCGCATTAGACAATGACGGGTGGATGGCCTTTGTAAAAGAGTCAGGAAATGCTAACAGCAGTGTTACAATACAGGACCTGTCATTAATGATCAAACAACCCGGCGCAGATACTATAACTGTTTATCATATTAGTGTTCCAAATATTTTTCTTGATAACATACGCATTAAAGTAGACAATGTGAATAAGCATTTTCTGATAATTGCATTTTATTCAAACCAGAGAAGAGGAAATATTGAAGGGTTGTACTCCACTTTATGGAAACGAAATTCCGATTCTGCATTGATCTCCAAGGCTTTTGCGTTTAACGATCAGTTGAAAAGTAATGCAAAAAGTGAAGGCCCAGCGCGTGCAGCATTCGACGATTATTTTTTACAGAACAT
>JABDAV010000142.1:4398-5546 GCA_013289015.1 Bacteroidota bacterium
CTTGTACTTAAAGACGGAGGCTTTGTAGTGCTTTCCGAGTCTGCATATTCTTCAAGCCGCGGTGTTTATAATAACCGATGGGATTCTTATGGTAGTCCTTACATGAACAATTCAAATTCTTATCTCTATGGTAACGGGTACAGCAATTATTACCCGTGGATGATGAGTTCTTCCGGTTACAACTATCCGCAATTCACCCGTTATTATGCTGACAACATAGCAATAATGTCTTTCGATTCTGTTGCCAATATGGAATGGACAAGTGTTATACAAAAGTCCCAATACGATGATAATTCAGACAACTTCATTGGTTTTGGCATTTATATAACTCCGGGGCAGGCAAATTTTCTTTTTAACCAATTTACAAAACGAACATTATTGTTACAATCAGAATCTATAGATATAACGGGCAAGATTAAAGAGGCGCCCACACTTAAAGAACTCGATAAAGGTTACCAGTTTATGCCAAGGTATATAAAACAGGTAAGCAGCAGGGAAGTTTTAATTCCCTGTCAATACAGAAATTATCTTTGCTTTGCCAAAATAGAATTTTAAGTAAACCAAGTGATATCACTCTTTAGAGACAGGTCTGCAGTTGCCGTTTTCTGGTTAATTATAATTTGCTTTGGGCTGCATATACATTCACTTTTAGATACCCCACTCATTGTTATTGGGCCTGCAGACGGCTTTCTGTATTACCTGCTGCAGCCTTTTCAAAACCAGGATACGTATTTTACTTCGCTGTTATATATACTGCTTATTTTCCTATTGGCTTTACAGCTAAATTTTATGGTGAACAACTTACGCATGTTGCCCAAACCTTCTTATACAACAGCTTTGGCGTTCATTCTTTTTTCAGCATTGATACCATCATTCAATGTTATAACACCTGCATTGTTTGCCTGCAATTTTTTTATATGGATCTTATACAGGGCCTGTAAATTATATGGGGCGCCCAATGCAAAAACAGCAATTTATAATTTTGGATTGCTTAATGGATTGTGTATTATTCTTTATTATCCTTCTTTGCCTTTAGTGATCATCGCCATGTATGCTTTGATCATAATGCGTGCATTCCGTCTTAATGAGTGGTTTGTGCTTTTCTTCGGCATTATAACGCCTGCCTATATTTTGGGGGGTTATCTTTT
>JABDAV010000142.1:5556-5761 GCA_013289015.1 Bacteroidota bacterium
TCTTAAATTTATTCCTCAGCCACAAGAGTTATTTGATTTGATCCGGTTGCCGCTGCAGCAGGTTAATATAATTGCAAGTTTAAGTGTAGCTGCGCTTACCATTATCTGGAGCATTTTTTCAGTTGAAAATACAGGTACCAATACATTGATACAGGTTAGGAAAAGCTGGGCAGTTTTCCTGGCATCGCTTATACTGATTATACCC
>JABDAV010000143.1:0-3615 GCA_013289015.1 Bacteroidota bacterium
TGAGCATATAATAATTGCATTTAAGTTAAGTATAAAGAATGTTAGCTTGATTGATCAATGCGATAGTTATCGGGAGAGAAATCTCTCAAATTACTTTGTGTGCAAAATCATGCAGAGATGTCTCACTCCCGTTAACATGACGGCGCCAATTGTTGTCAGATAGCAAACTTTGCATTGCTTACTTTCTTAACCTAAACACATGTTATCTTATTTCTGTTCCAGCATATTCAATAACCTGTCATCTCTCTGGTAAATATCGTTGCGGAAATATACTTGTCCCTCTGCGCCAACAAATGCTGTAAAATAACCTATATAAACAGGTATGGTTCGCTTTAATGTAACATACTGTTCCTTGCCTGCGTGCATAGCCGCATCAATTTTTTGAGGTGTCCATTCTGGATATTGCCTTAATACTCTTATCGCAAGATCTTTCGGTTGCGAAACACGAACGCATCCATGACTGAATGCACGATTGGTTTCTGAGAACAAAGATTTTGAAGGCGTGTCATGCAAATAAATATTGTTTGAATTAGGAAAGAGGAATTTTACAAGCCCCAACGAATTTCTCGGGCCGGGCTTTTGCCGCACACGTCCTCCGTTCCATTCCATATTATGTGCTGCGAGATAATTTTTGTTGCGCGCCATGCCGGGCTTTACTTCTTTATTAATGATACTTGTTGGCACATTCCAGTAAGGACTGAAAACAACATACTTCATGTCGCCGCTGAAGATCACCGTTTTGGTCATAGGCTTGCCAACCACAACACCGCATCGCCAGGCAACCTGGCCATTTTCATAATAGGTTAATGCATATTCAGGAATATTTACAAGAATAAATTCTTTTGAAACACTTGTATCCTGTTGTATCCATCGTAAACGCTCCATATTCACCATTATTTGTTCTGCACGTTTTTTTGCAGGAACGTTTATAGCATTAATAAATGAATTAGTGATGGTTGAATCAATCTTTAAACCGTAACGTTCTTTCATTTGGTAAACAGCACCAGCAAGATTAATATCAAATATCGATGAAGTATCTGCGCCTGTTGCAATACCTAATTGCGTTAATCGTTTTCGCACTGCTGTAACAATAACTGAAGAGCTTCTTGGTTTCAACACTGCAGATCCTTTCAGCGCAGGTACAACTACTTCATTGCCGTTCTTATCAATTTCCCTGTATTGTGCAAGCGCTTGTTTCATGCCCTTGTATTGAGGCGTAATTATCGGAGCTTGCGGTTCACCAATGGAACCGCTTTTTAAATTGTCTTCAAGAAGTGCTGCATAAGAAAGTTTTTTTCTTGGCAAATACCAGTTTATTGATTCTGCCTGGTTATTGAGCTCGCCTGCCCACACTTTTTTAGCATAATAAAAATATTCACCTGTAAGCATTAGCTCGGTATTCAGGTCAGGAGCATTTATATTGGCTGAATCAACAGGACTATGAAGTAAATACTCAAGTGTGTCTTTGTAAGGAACATCAGATGTAACGCCTTCCTCTTCAATATTGGAAAGGCCTGAAATAAGCGCGCTTGAAGATTCTATTAAACCCCTGTTATCGTACCATACATAGTTATAATTATTGGCGCGGTAAAATGTGTAGAAATCTTTGCTGAATGGTTTGAAAAGAGGTTTATCAGCAAGAAATTTTTTTATGTAGGTACTGTCGAATTTTATTCCTGAATTGGCATTAAAACCGCCTGGCTCAATTTGTTCCTCAACATTTTTGTGAATAGTAGTATCAGGGGTTTGAGAATTGCCACTGAATGAATTACAGGATAATAAAAATATCATGCTTACAGCAACATAGATTAAAGCAAACTTTGGTGTCTTCATTTTTTTTGGTTTGAAGCGAAGAGATAAAAATACATGTTACAGTAAGGCGGATAAAAAAAATTCAATTAAATCTTTCACTTAAAAGACAGATTAGCTGTTCAAAAATTCTCTGATCAACATTGCTGTTACCTGTGGCAATACACTATTTGGCTTTGTTGTGCCTTCTTCACCAATGTATTCGCCATGTGTTCCCGGCAATATTACTAAACTGCTGACAGCAATAAGTTTTGAAATTTCCAAAGCATGTTCACAGGTAATTACATCTTTATCGCCGTTTATTATTAATGCGGGAGATCGAATAGATTGAAGATCACTTTCTTTCCAATCTTTAAAATCAACCATTCTTTGTTTGTCTTTGCTGAACATATTAAACAATGCATTTGTATCTGGATTGATTTTTAAAAAAGCATTCTGCAAACTTTGCGGCATATTGTCAAGTGTTGCATTTGGCATGCTTTCAAAAAACCACTGTATAAATCCTTCGCGTTTAAATGCGCCTGCAATAACAATTATTTTATCTGCGATTTCAGGATGACGGATTGCTATCTGCATTGTTGTACTTCCGCCGTTACTGAATCCGAGAATATTTGCTTTTGAAATAGAAAGTTGCCTTAACAACTCAGCCACATCATCTGCATCCTGCACAAAACTTTCCGGTGCATCTCTGTCAGATGTATGACCATGCGCCTGTAACTCAACAGCAATAATTTTATATTCTTTCGCCAGCATAGGCAGCATTACGCCGAATGAAGTTCCGATAGTAGAGCCGCCGCCGTGTATCAAAACCAATGGCTTTTCTTCACCATGTATTTCATAATACATGTTTATACCGTTTACCTGAGCATAGTTCCCCGCTGACATAATTTGTGTTTATGGTTTTATAATGTAGTTATTGCGTGATTAAAGTTAACAGATATTGAATAGGATTTGAGTATTAACTTAGTTAAACAATTAGGATGGAAGAATGTGTTTTATTTCGAAAAATAAATTCATCATTCAGTTTGCACTTACTGCAATACTATTTATTGTATGTACGCCTGCTACAACAAATGCACAGCTAAAAAAACCCAATGTTGTTTTAATTGTAGCCGATGATCTTGGTTACAGCGATCTTGCTTCCTATGGTAATAAATTGATTCAAACACCAAACATAGATGCACTGGGCAAAGATGGCATACGCTTCACCGAAGCTTATGTAACCGCACCCATTTGCGGCCCTTCAAGAGAAGCATTATTAACCGGCCGTTACCAGCAAAGGTTCGGTGTAGAATTTATGCCGTATGATCATATTGATCCGGAGGTTATGTCAAACCTGCGTTCAAATTATACATCATTAAAAAAAACTATACCCGGCCTGGAAAACCTGAAGCCTGATGTTTTTGTAAACAGGAAAAATTTTAAAGACGGAATTCCTGAAAACGAAATAACGTTAGGTGAACTATTAAAACAAAACGGTTATGCAACGGCACTTGTAGGCAAATGGAATATAGGAAATGGCGACGGCTATCATCCTGGTCAATCAGGCTTTGATTACAGTTATTATTTTGAAGGTGCTTTAACGCGTTACGTAGATGACCCGGTTGATACTTCGCGATATATCAACCAGCATTTGCCGTGGTCGTTCTCGGAACCCGTTGCCTGGGCGCCGCGTTATGGCTCAACCGAAATACGTGAAGGTGACTCGGTTGTAAAAGATACAGGCGCATGGTCATACATCTGACAGAGATGCACCGGAAAGTTTTGTGCAGGATGCAGATGATGTGGCTGAGTTGTTAAGGCAAC
>JABDAV010000143.1:3625-5746 GCA_013289015.1 Bacteroidota bacterium
GACAGTGCTTTTTTTCTTACACTTACCTTCAATGCGCCGCACGATCCTTTCCAGGTACCAAAAGAATATTTTGATCGTATACATACAGTCGCAGATACTTTGCATCGCGTTTATTTTGGAATGATAGAAGCATTGGATGATGCTGTAGGTGCTGTAGTTAAAAAAATAAAAGATGAAGGACTTGAAAACAATACCATCATTATTTTTTTAAGCGACAACGGTGGTGCCACCTATACAAGAGCCACAACCAATGCACCTTTGCGCGGTGGCAAATGCACGCATTTTGACGGAGGGTTGTTAGTGCCTTTTTTTATTAAGTACCCGGATGTATTAAAAGGCAATACGCTATATGATGAACCCATAAGTTCATTGGATATATTTTCAACCATTGCTGCTGTTACCAACACATCTTTACCAACTGACCGTGTGTATGATGGCGTTAATTTGATGCCTTATTTAACTGATAAAAAAGACAGTTTGCCCCACAAAGTTTTTTATTGGCGCAATGGCTACTCTCAGGCAATACGCAACGGCGACTGGAAATTATACATCAATAAAAAAAGCAACCTATTGTACCTGTTTAATGTGGTGAATGATCGTGGAGAGCAGCATGATCTTTCAAAACAATATCCTGAAAAAGTAAATGAATTACAGAAACAATTAGAACAATGGGAGCACACACAATTTATAAAACCGCGCTGGAAGAGCGGTGCAAATGTGTTGATCAATGTTGATGGAGAAATGATATGGTTCCCTACATGATTTGCGATGCTATTCCCATTTAAAAAGCTTTACGCTGAGAAAGCTGATGATGATCGCCCAAATAATAAGCCCGGATAATTGCTCGGGCATTTGCCATATATGTGTTCCTTCAAATGCAATTTTGCGAAGTCCGTCAACAAAAAAAGTAAGCGGCAAAATGTTGCAGAACGATTGCAGCCAATGCGGGTAATTCTCGATCGGAAAAAATAATCCGCATAATAAGATCTGTGGCAATGTAAATGTGTTGGCAACAGGTGCTATTGAACTTTCATTTTGTATAACACCACTTATGATAAAACCGATTCCCATGAAAATGATCAACCCGAAAAGAGAAAAGAAAAGCATTTCAAGAAATGTATAGAAGCCATTTACCAGGGTGAACTTAAAAACAAAATATCCCAACGCTACCATTATGATAAAACTTAGCACATGAAAGAAAAGCCTGCTTATCATTTCGCCCAGTATAAGATAAGCGCGGCTTATAGGCGTAGCAGATAATCTTTTTAAAACCAGACCCTGTCTTAAGTTGAATAAAAGAAAAGAAGAGCCAAACACGCCTGCCATCAATAATGAAAACCCAAGCTGACCCGGCAGGATAAAATCAATTTGCCGGTAAACGCGGCCCGGTAATTCTGTTGTGTGAATGGTTGCAATAGTTGGATTGGACTGAAAAACCTTTTCGTCGATAGAACCAATTGCATTCTTCAGCAAGGTTTGAAGCAATGCGTTCCGGCCCGCGGAAGATGTACTGGAAGTAAGGTGCACATCATAAGCAGGAATGAGCGATGTGGTGGCATCTTTTTTTATGTCAATGATCGCAGTAAGCCTTCCTTTCTGCAGCGCTTCAATGGCATCATGTGTATTTAAACTTGTATCAATAGTGATGTTGCTTATTTTGATAAGGCTTTTATAAAGGGGGTTTGCAGTATCACAGCCAGGTGAAGGAGCAATTTTAAGCTGCACGATTGTGTTGTCAACCATTGAGCCAAAAACAACAATGAATATTACAGGAAATAACAAAGAAAAAACTACTGAAGTAGGACTGCGCAGCATAGCAACCAAACTTGCTTTTGCCAAAGCAAATGCAGCGCGAAACTGGCTGTATGATCGTGGCATAAACAAATGTAATTGTTTTTAACCTGCATATAATATGCATGTGCTTTACACAACGCGGGCAATATGCATGTCTCATAAACAACAATAAAAAAGGGAATGAAAAATCATTCCCTTTAAAAAATCACATCAAACCCAAACTAACTTATGCGCACTGTAATTACCGACATTGCTTTGCCGTTGCTTGTAAGCATTACAGTAATATTATAACTTTGAGCACCCCCATTAAGTTTGCCGGCTATATAC
>JABDAV010000144.1 GCA_013289015.1 Bacteroidota bacterium
ACCAAAAGCAGCCCTAATACTGGAAGTTTTACAGGCACAGTTTTAAAAAATATTGTTTACACTACTACAGCTATAAATTTCCAGGGGTCGAACCAGCAACTTGCCTTAGATATTTATAAACCCGCCAATGCAGAAGGCAAAAAATTTCCTGCTATTTTTCTTTTTCATGGAGGAAGTTTTGTTGGAGGGGATAAAAACGGTTTGGCATCTACCTGTTCAAAACTTGCCAATAACGGCTATGTTGCCATCTCGGTTAATTATCGTTTAGGTTGGGGTTTTGTTTCAAAAAGTGCAACTACCTGCGATGACAGCACACGTTTTAAACAGGCAATTTACAGGTCAGTTCAGGACGCACATTCAGCTATGAGATACGTTGCGGCCCATGCTGATGAATATAATGTTGATAAGAATTGGATCTTTATTGGCGGCCAAAGTGCAGGCGCCGTTACAGCTTTGATAACTGCCTATTTACAACAGCAGGATGCCGGTGGTTTTTTCCCGGGTTTAGATACAACACTGGGTTTGCTTGATAAACCTGCTGATGCACCCGATGCTGATTTTACGTTAAAAGGAGTTATAAGCATGTGGGGCGCGTTTATCGATCCCAATCTTATCACCGGTAAAACAGCGTTACCTACTATTTTTTTCCAGGGGGAACTGGATAAGGCTGTCCCCTTCAGGTCCGGAGCATTTGTACCCTGTTCCAATGCAAGTCCTGTTTACGGTACTTATCCTTTATATAATCGCTTAAAAGATTTAGGCCAAACTGCCATTGCACATGTTGACCCGCAAGGAGGCCACGGGGTTTTTGAAGAAGACTTCAGGATACAGAATATACTTTGCTTTTTAAATAATGTGCAACAAGGAACAAAGAGGCAAGTTTATCTTACAGGTATACAAAACAGTTGCGATAAACAATAATCTTAGAGGCTGTTTAAATTTATAGTTTCAAACATCTTTATAAGAAAATGAATCCAATACACATTTGAACCACATAAGATCACAGGCACATAGGGATCACGTAGACTTACCTATGTGTCTATTGTGGTAAAAATATCTGCATACGCAATATTTGAAATTATTTTTAAACAGGCTCTTAGACATATTCAACAGAAGAAGATATTTCAAACTTCTCCATAATTTCTGTAGCGAGTTTCATGGCTCTGCCAATTGCCTGATCCATATCATAATACCTGTATTCACCTAATCTGCCACAAATAAGCACATCGCTTAATGCATCTGCTTCAGATTTGTATTGTTCGTACAGCTCTTTATTTTGTTTATCAGGAAAAGGATACTCATATTGATTTGCGTTTTCGGGCGTAAAAGGTGTTTCATGTGTAAGCATTGTGCCCTTTACTTTTGCTTTATCATCAGGATGCATGAGATGTTTCCATTCAATAGTCCTTATGCGCGGGTCTTCAGGATTAGGATAATTTACCTGTATGCAAGGCTGGTGTTGCTCTGTATTTTCGAGGTGTTCGATGCGCCTGTTCTGGCCACGATATTTCAGTTTTCCGTGCTTATAATTAAAAAATTCATCTACCGGCCCTGTAAAAACGAGCAGTTTATTTGCAATAACTGCTTCTTTATTTCTCAGGTAATCGTATTGCAATGTTAAGGGAATACCATTAACCATGCTCCGCATCATTTCTGTATATCCATACCGGGGT
The DNA here is from genome assembly GCA_013289015.1 of Bacteroidota bacterium. GTDB lineage: Bacteria > Bacteroidota > Bacteroidia > Chitinophagales > Chitinophagaceae > Parafilimonas. The sequence continues at coordinate 1,674 of JABDAV010000144.1, forward strand.
AAAGCATTCCATTTATGATGAGGGGTTAACGTATTTACATTTCCTTTGTTTATAGTAATGCGCACAGCCAGGTCTTTACTGAGTTCAGTAGCTTTTACACCCCATTGCTTTTCAGTATAACCTTTAATAAACATTTCATATATCTGCTTTGGCATTCTGCTTAGGCAAACTTCTTCAAAATTTAATGGTTCTCCTTTAAATAAATTCCAGTCTTCGCCAACAATTTTATTTATGTAATCTTCATTAACAGGCCAGCTTAAATATTCATTTCCTACTTTAGATTTTAGCAAGGCAGACCAGTTATAGAATTCTGTAAACCGGTTTAAAAAATTCCATATTTTTTCAGAACCACATCGAAAATAATGAGGCCCGTATTTATGTATCATTGCTCCGGACTCATCTTTATAATCATAAATATTTCCGGCAATATGGTCTTTTCTGTCAACAATTACTACATCTTGACCATTATCAGTTAAAATCCGGGCAATAGTACTTCCCGTTAGCCCGGCGCCAACAATAACAAAATCTGCTTTGATCATTAAATTAAGTTTTTAATTTCAGGGGCGATCATTAGAAAAACTATTATATTAATAGGCCCCTTTTCCTGACAATACTGCAATTGGAGTTTCAACAAGAATTTTCATGTCAAGAAAGAAACTGTAATTTTCAACATATTCGGTATCATGAGTTATCATGAATTCAGCGCTTGTATTATGCTCCCTGTCTCTTATCTGCCACAAACCTGTGATGCCGGGCCTTACAAGGGACCTGACATCTCTAAATTCAGGATAAGGTTTAAGCATAAATGGAACCAAAGGTCTTGGACCAACAACGCTCATGTCGCCTAACAGTACGTTAAATAATTGAGGTAGTTCGTCAATGCTGGTTCTCCGTATCACTCTACCTATTATAGTAATACGGGAATCATTCTTCTCTTTATGTAATATTCCTTTTTCAGCATGCTCTACAGCACGTTTATGATCGTTATGCTTTTTTGAATGATCAGTAACCATTGATCTGAATTTGTGACATTTAAAGTGATCTCCACCCAAACCAACACGCTCATTACTGTACAGAATCGGCCCCCTTGATGTTAGCTTTATAAGTAATGCTACAATGAGTAATATGGGGGAAAACAGAGTGATCAAAAATAATGACACCGAAATATCGAAAACACGTTTTAGGATAAAATGGAATTTTTTCTCTTCCATTGATTTTTGCAAAACCTGAAACTGCAAAAGCCCTTCTCCACTTACGTGTATATGCAAAACATTATCAGTAGCCTTGGTTTGATTGTTAAGGTTCATTTCCATAGTTTGGGTATTGCATTTGAACAAAGATAATAGTTCCGCATTAATTTTTTAACGACTTTTTTTATTCCTAAATTAAATTATTGGTCACGCGTTTTCGCATTAAAAAATTATTATAAGTGATATATATTCAGGGTTTTCTGCAAAAAATTGTAGAATAAGTGCTAACATTGCCACCCTAAACAACTGCATTATTCATGTTATTTAACTCTTTGGATTTCGTTGGTTTTTTCTTTATTGTAACTGCTCTTTTCTTTGTTCTTCCCCATAAATACAGGTGGTTGTTATTGTTAATGGCCAGCTGTTATTTTTATATGGACTTTATACCAATTTATATACTGGTATTAGGGTTTACTATAGTGGTTGATTATTTTGCAGGTATTTTTATAGAGAAATCTGCCGGAGCAAAACGAAAATGGTTTTTGCGCATGAGTATAGCCGCTAACATAGGGATACTTGGCTTTTTTAAATATTTCAATTTTATTAATGACAACATAACATTTTTCCTTAAGCTTTTTCATTTCACCAATCCGATTACAGATCTAAGTTTCATATTGCCTATAGGATTGTCGTTTCATACTTTCCAGGCCATGAGTTATACGATAGAAGTTTACAGGGGCAACCAAAAAGCGGAAAGAAAATTCGGCATTTATGCTTTATATGTAATGTTCTACCCGCAGTTGGTTGCAGGCCCTATCGAAAGACCTCAAAACATAATCCACCAGTTTTATGAACCAAAAAAGTTTAATTATGAAAGAGCGGTTTCAGGCCTGAAAATAGTATTGTGGGGTTATTTTAAAAAACTGGTTGTTGCTGACAGGATAAGTATATACGTTAATGCTGTTTACAACAATCCCTATCATCACAGTGGTAAAACCCTTTTTGTAGCAACTATTTTGTTCTGGGTGCAGATATACTGCGATTTTTCCGGCTATTCAGATATTGCGATCGGCACTGCAAAAGTTATGGGTTATGATCTGATGCAAAACTTCAGACGACCTATACTTGGCAAAAGTGTTGCTGAAAAGTGGAACCGCTGGCATATTTCGCTGTATAGCTGGTTCAGGGATTATGTATATACGCCGCTTGCGCGTAAAGCGAGAAGAAACAGAACAAAATTATTAGCATATATAGTCGTCATATTCCTGCTAAGTGGCTTATGGCATGGCGCCAACTGGACTTTTATCATATGGGGAGGATTTTCCGGTTTAAGTGTTGTAGTTGAGCGTATTTATAAAGACAAAGTAAAACCACAGAAATACATTCCCAAAATATGGATGACAATTTTTGGAACCATCATCGCATTCATGGTAACCGCACTTTCATGTTTATTCTTCAGGGCACTTAATGTAAAAGATGCGTTGCATATTGTAAAGTCAATTGCTACCATGAAAAAAGGGCCTTTGTTTAAAGGAAGCCCGCCAATAAACTTCTATTATTATATAATTGCGGCTGCATTATTGATTATCGTTGAGATATTCCAGGAGTATCTTCCCCAGGTTAAGCTCATCAACAATAAGAACGTAGTTATAAGATATGCAGGCTACATTATCATTTTAATGGTAATTCTTATGATCGGTGTTTTCAACGGAAGCCAGTTCATCTATTTTCAATTTTAGAGAAAAACACATAGTAAATGACAAAAGAAGAAGTAAAGCACGTTGGCAAATTCTTTAAAAAGTTTATTATCCTGCTCGTGTTGTTATTTATTACCGACAGAATAATAGGCACTTTACTTGAAAATGCTTACAAGAATGCCCCACAAGGCGATATAAAAACCTTTGCTCACAGCATTACTGATCCAACAGAAGACATTTTTATTTATGGAAGTTCAAGAGCGGTGCATGGTTATGATACCAGGGTTTTTACAGATAGTTTAAATCTTTCCTGTTTTAACAGCGGCCGCGAAAATTCAAACATTCTTTATCATACTTCTATTTTAGATGAAATGCTGAAAAAGCATAAGCCAAAAGTTATAGTATTGGATGTTTCAGCCAGGGAACTTACCTGGCGTTCTGCAGAGAACAGCAAACTGGTTTTGGCTTCAATGATCTTACCTTATGTGCACAGCGATACATCTTTTGCGAATATTGCAAGGCAGCTTTTTCCCGAAGAACTGATGAAAGCACAGGTATCAAAAATTTATGCTTATAATTCCATGGTGCTTTCGTTGGCGGTTGGAAAGAGAAAATTCAAGGATAAAAATTTAAATGGATATGTGCCCATTCACGGTACTAAAATTACAGGAAAGATTCCTGCTTCCCAGAAATCATAGCGTTCAATGGGACGAAAAAGCATGTAGTTGGAAAACGAACGGTTGTTTTGAGTATTCATTCCGATTATCCGCCAAAATTTATTATCGAATAACCGGCGCATGCGGTTGATACCCGCAAACTTTGGAAACAGTTCCTGGTAGTTTGAATGCCAGGCAAGATCCTCATGCTGAAAAATTATTTCTGAGATAACTGTAGTGCCCGAACGGCCTGTACCAAAAATGATGATTGGCTTTTCAAGAAGGTTTTCATTTTTTGCGAGAAAATCATTCATTAGCTTGATTTATTGTGGATGATTTAAAATTTCCGGATCATTTTTTTCAAGGTCTGATTTAATATCAGATA
>JABDAV010000145.1 GCA_013289015.1 Bacteroidota bacterium
GCGTTTTGCAAAATACATCCTCAGCTATTGATATTGCTGACCCAACCACATTCCAACGCGCATCTCCTGCAATGAAGCATTTCATCTTTTCAGAATTTCCTTCAACAAAACTTGCATGAAGTTCTCTTACAATTTCAAGGTTAGTCATTTAGCTATCGTTTGTACTGTTTAATGAATAGCTTCACTATTTACAGCTACCGGTGTAGTTAAATATTTTAATGCATATCTTTTACCGACAAGAAAAATTCCCAGTCCTAAAGCTGAAGTAATTAATATAATAAGCGATGTTGGAAAACTGCCTTTAATTTTCACAAAGCCAACAGCCGATGAAATTAATCCGCCGATACCTAACTGGATAAAACCAAGTAAAGCTGAAGCGCTCCCAATATTTTTTTCAAACGGCGCCAAAGCAATTGCAGCAGCGTTTGGATATCCTAATCCTGCGGCTGAAACAATTATAAAAAGAAATACCATAGTTGAAGGCAAACCGCACCAATCATTCAGTACACCAATAAAAAATAAAACAGCGGCTATAGTTTGAATGATGGCCGAAACTTTAAAAATATTTTCACTGGAATATTTGCGCGTGAGAAAGTGATTTAACTGCGTGCAACCAATAAGCCCTATTGAGAGCAACGCAAAAATCCCACCATACATTTTCGCACTTACTTTAAAGCCATCCATAAATATTGCGGGCGAACCGGCAACGTAAACAAACAAACCTGAAAAGCAAAATGTGCCTGCAACTGTAAAAATGTAAAACTGCGGTTCGAACAAAATACTTTTAAATGTTGCAATGATCGGCGCCGGTTTTAATGAAATGCTCTTATCAGGTTTTTTTCCTTCAGGTAAAAAGAAAATTACCAGTAATAATACTATTAATGCTACAACAGCAAGTGTTATGAATACATATCTCCAGCCAAATGCATCTGCCACAAGACTTCCAACAGAAGGCGCTAATAAGGGTGAAAGCCCAATAACCAAAATCAAAAATGAAATGATAGATGCACTTTTATCAGGCGGGAAAAAATCGCGCACCATTGCAATGGCCGCCACTGCACCAACACAACCAGTTAATGCCTGCACGGCTCTTAAAATAAACAATACATTTATTGATGAAGAGAAACTGCACAATATTGTTATGATGATGTAAGCACATAATCCAATGTATAATGGCATCTTTCTTCCAAACCTGTCAAGCAATGGGCCGTATAATATTTGTCCGGCGGCAAATCCCAGGAAGTAAGTTGAAACAGACAATGAAACATTTTGAATGGTAGTATGCATGTCTGCTGCAATGTTTGGAAACGCAGGCAAATACATGTCTATTGAAAAAGGTCCGATCGTATCTAAAAGCCCAAGAATAACTATAAGAAAAAAATTCTGCGATTTAGTTCTGTTGCTTGCTGGTATCATACAATGTTATGCAGTTTATTAAAGCAGATCAATGAGAAGCTTTTATGATCTTATGATAATAAACATAAGAAATGATCAGGAAAATCAGCATTAATAAAGGAAATAATGATTCGCCATTAAAACCATCTACTATAACATGCCCGATAAATGCTGAAATAAAATCAAGCGCAAAACCAAAATAAGCCCACTCTTTTATACGCCTTGGTATGGAAGGAAAAATTAAAACAATACCGCCTAAAACTTTAAATATGGTTAATTCAATTCTGAAATAATCAGGATAACCAAGATGAGAAATACCTTCTTTGGCAAGCGGCGTATTAAAAGTAAATGCAGGCATTACAGCATCTAACAGCACAACAATGGATGTAAAGATCCAGTAGATAATTTTATCAGATTTTTTTGCCGTGAATGTTACTGCTGTTTGCATAAGATTAATTTTTTGAGTTTAAAACTGTAATGATATTTTTTAACTGTTGAACATGCCTTGTTGTATGATATAGAACGAAGTGCAGTATTTCAAACTTTGTTACTTCGCCAAATGGCGGCAGGCTAATGATCTCAGACAGGTTTACGCTTTCACGTGTGTGTTTAAGCCTGTCAATTGATTTTTGTAATGCTTCAATAGTTTCTTCTTTATTATATTCTTTTTCTTCAGGAACAATAAACTGTGGCGATTTATACTTAATATCAAAATCAAGGAACATCTTTTTTAAATGCGGCACACCTTCATCAATATTTCTGTCTGCAGGCTTGCCTTGCATGTTAAGGCCTTGTGCAATTGCGTTATTAGATTTTGTTACATGCACGGCAAGTTGTGCAGGAGTCCAGCTATCCTTAAAAGGGAGCTCATTAATTTTTTGCCGGCTTACAGAAGTTATTAATTCTAATAACTTATCAGTGCTTTTATCAAGATCAACAAATAATTCTGTTACACCTGTTATTGTCGTTGACATAATTTTATTGTTTTTCAAGTACTGATAAAATGTTTCCGGCAGGATCTTTAAACCATGCAATTTTCGGCCCATGAGGATTTGTACTTATACCTTTTTCATTTGTTTTTATTTCGCCTTCGTATTGTTCGAAAACAATTCCTTTCGCAATTAATTCATCCACTGCTTTTTCAATATTTTCTACCGGGAAATTTAAAACGGTAAATGTTGCCGGTTCATGATTTGGCTTTGGATATATCATAACAGGATTGTTGCCTTGCGTATGCAACTCCACTATTCCCATCGGATCGTCTTTTACTTCAAGCCCAAGTATTTCGCTGTAAAATTTTTTAGCTTTCTGTAAATCATTCACAGAAAAACTGCTGAATGCAATTGATTGTTTAAACATAGGTTAGCATTTATATTGTTTAGAAAAATATTTTGTTTTTTGCTTAACAACACAAACCTACGCTCAATAATTATTTTATATGCGGTGTAATACGGCATTATTGGGGGTTGATTGCGACAAAAACATTATTTATGTTTGCTGTATAAAAACATCACGATTGCGCAGCAATTGAAAACACAGGCAATATGAAACACATCTCCATTCTTATTCCGCAAGGCCATACAAGTGTAGTAAACATTGAAGGCAGTCACCAGATCATGAATGAAGTAAATGTGCTGCGTGCGCGTTATGGCGAGCCGCCGCTTTTTAAAGTGCAACTGGTTGGCATTTCAAGAAAAACAAGTCAGCGTGGTATGTTTACTATTATGCCTGATGTATTGATTGATGAAGTAACAAAAACGGACCTGATTATTATTCCTGCCATACATGGTAAGCCAGGATTAGTAATGAAAGAGAACGCCGTATTTATACCGTGGATTGTTGATCAATATAACAAAGGAGCTGAGATAGCTACGCTTTGCATTGCTTCATTTTTTTTGGCAGGAACAGGTTTGCTTGATGGTAAACAATGTGCTACGCATTGGACAGCAGCAAATGATTTTAAAGCTTTATTTCCTGATGTAAATCTTGTTGATGATAAGATAATGACAGAAGATGGCGGTATTTATACCAGCGGCGGCGCATATTCTTTTTTGAACCTGTTGATATACATCATTGAAAAATATGCAGGGCGCGAAATGGCGATTCACATTGCCAAAGAATTTATGATTGATATTGACCGCATCAGCCAATCGCCATTTATTATTTTCCAGGGACAAAAAACGCACGACGATGAACCGATAAAAAAAGCACAGGAATTTATTGAAAATAATTTCGAAGACAAGATATCGGTTGATCAACTGGCATCAATGTTTGCATTGGGCAGAAGAAATATGGAACGAAGATTTAAGAAAGCAACTTCAAATACCGTTGTTGAATATATACAACGCGTAAAAATTGAAGCGGCAAAAAAGAATCTTGAATGTGGCAGAAAAAATGTGAACGAAGTAATGTATGATGTTGGTTATACTGATCCAAAAGCATTCAGAACAACATTTAAAAAGATAACAGGTTTATCTCCTATTGAATACAGAGCCAAGTACAATAAAGAAGCTTTTGTTGCATAGACATTGAAACCTCTGAAACATTGGAACTTTAAACTTACTTAATGTCAAAATCAACAACTACTTTTTCTGTTCGTGGATGACTTTGACAAGTGAGTATAAAACCTTCAGCAACTTCTTCTGGTTCCAAACCATAATTCACATCCATATCAACTTTGCCTTTCAGCAATTTTGCTTTGCACGTGGTGCATACACCGCCTTTGCATGCATAAGGCAGATCAGCGCCTTGTTGTATGGCAGCATCTAAAATGCTTGCATTATAAAAAGGCAGATCAAATGCAAAGCTTCTTCCGTCTGCAAGTATAGTTACATTCGATACTTTCTCCTCTGCACTTGTAATTATTTTTTGCTGCTTTTTTGTTTGAATTGTATTACCTGTATTGAATAATTCAAAATGAATTTTGTTTGCCTCAACACCTTTTGTTATAAGCCAGTCTTTTATAGAAAAGATCATCGCTTCAGGTCCGCAAATAAAAAATGCATCCACATGTAATGAAATAACATGCTTAAAAAGCTGTTCGCATTTTGCTTCATCAATCCTTCCCTCATTCAACGGCGCTTCTGTATGCTCGCGGCTTAAAATATATATTACCTGTAAACGGTTAATGTATTTGTTTTTCAGCGCTTCTATCTCTTCTTTAAAAATGATAGATTGTCTTGTGCGGTTGCCATAGATGAGTGTGAAATTACTTTTCGGCTGGTTGATCAATCCTGTTTTTATAATAGAAAGCACCGGCGTAATACCGCTGCCTGCAGCAAAACATACGTAATTTTTTGTTGCCTCAGCATGAGGTAAAACAAAATGTCCTGACGGAGGCATTAACTCAATTTCATCTCCGGCCTTCAATGTATGATTGGCAAACATGGAGAACAATCCGCCATCAACTTTTTTTACTGCAATGCGCCATTCGTTATGCAGCGGCGAACTGCACAATGAATAAGAGCGGCGTACATCTTCATTATTAATGTTAGTGCGTAAGGAAATATGCTGTCCCGGTAAATAAGAGAATTTTTCTTTTAGGGTTTCAGGAACATCAAGCAAAATAGAAACACAATCGTCTGTTTCCCTGCGTACCTGCTTTACACGAACCTTTTCATAATGTGTTGACATGAATGGAAGCCTTCGTTATTTTTTTAAGCCATCAACTAAAATGGTGATCATATTTTCTTCCAGTTCTTCGCCGCTTATTTTGTGTGTGCTGCGGTGCCAGCTTTCAATACCGCTTACTGCATGCAAAACAATAAGTACAGCGGTTGATGCATCTATCTTGTTGATCTCACCACCTGCAATTCCCTGGTCTATAATGGTGGCAACTCGTTTGCGGTAGTTACGGCGCTGGTTCTGAAAATTGGAAAGATATGGCTCGATAAGGTATCGCCACTCACGGTCGCATATATAAACTTCTTCAAAATTTTCTATCATCTGCCTGATATGAAAACGCAATACGGTTTCCAGTTTTTCTATCGGCTTTGCATCAGATAGTTCAACCCTGTTCAGATGTTCCCAAAAAACATTGGCAACATCAAAACATATATCATGCAGTAATTCTGTTTTTGAACGGATATGATTATACAAGCTTGCTGCCTCAACACCCACACGTTCGGCAAGGTCGCGCATGCTGGCGGCTTTATATCCTTTTTCTAAAAAAAGCGTGGCCGCAGCTTTTACAATCACTTCTTTGC
>JABDAV010000146.1:0-3754 GCA_013289015.1 Bacteroidota bacterium
TATCTTTTGCATATTTTTCTTTAAGAAGCTGATGGCCTGCATTAATGATTGTTATATCAATGTTTCTTGCACCGCTGAAAATAGCAGCGCGCCTGCTGAGAATAATGCGGTCGTATTTTCCAAACAGGAATTTCATTTTGATATTTTTTTCGCTGCATATTTTTTTTATTGCAGGAAGATCAGGTTTCAACCGCCGCATAAATGTCCATCTTTTGTACAATAAGAGACGTTCTTCCTTAGCGTCAAGGTAATAGTGCACAAATTTTATAATACTTTCGTTAATAATACCAAGCTTGCCGCTTGTGTTCACAACCTTAAAAAACCAAGCGGGTTTATTCATAGTATAAGCAAAAGCTTTGTTGCCAATACTGGTTTGCGTGGTTATCCAATACCAGATATTCTGGTGTAAACCATCAGGCGCTACGAGTACAACGCGGTTTATTTTTTCAGGTATTATCTGCACAAGATTCATTACAGCTCTGCCACCCATACTGTACGCAAGCAAAGAAAATTTTTTGTTGTTGAAAGGATGGATCATTTCCATGATCGCTACAAGATCATCCGGTGTAAAAGCATATCCTTCATTCCATTTTGTTTTACCGTGAACAGGAAAATCTATAGCATATAAAGTATAGGATGATCCCAGTTTCTCTTCCAGAAAAGCGAATGAGGTTCCATCTTCTCCATAGCCATGAAAACATAACAATGCTTCCGGTCCGCTACAAAGAATATAATAATTAACAAAGGAGGATTTATATGCCAGGCCTGATTGCTGCATAAGCGGCTAACATCTTAACACAAAAAATTTATTTAAAACAATTGATTATGTGCTAAAGATATATAATTTTGAAATAGTTGCATAAACAACTATATGACAGCAAGCCAGTTTAAAAGAGGGGAATTATACAGCGTTATCAATGGTATGGCCAGCACTGCGGTGGCAAGAAGATTACAAAAGAATTTTCGCAATGCAGGGTTGGATATAACAATTGAACAATGGACAATTCTTTATCATTTATGGAAAGAAGATTGCTTAAGCCAGCAGGAATTATGTAACCGTACATACCGTGATAAGCCAAGCATTACAAGACTGATCGATAACATGGAAAAGCAAAAGCTGTTAAAGCGTGCATCACATAAAAAAGACAGGCGTATTAATCTTGTTTGCTTAACCGACGCAGGTCGGGCATTGCAGAATACAACATTGTATATCGCTAATCAAACTATGGACGAAGCCTTAACTAATGTAAAGAAAGAAGATATTGAAACTGTAAAAAACGTGTTGCAAAAAGTATATGATAATCTGAATGCCCCTAACCCCTAAAGGGGGATTTTTATAAACTTAAAAAATAGTTATGCAAACATTATTTATAAACAAACTCCAATTTACTCCCCTTCAGGGGACGGGGGTTTTGCTGAAAGGCGGTGAATGGCTGATAAAAGACAGCACTGCTGACGATACTTTTATCCGTGAAGAATTTACTGAAGAGCAGCAAATGGTACTGGATATGTGCCGGCAGTTTGTTCTAACAGAAGTGCACCCGGTAATTGATCGTATTGATAAAATGGAACCGGGATTGATGCGTTCTTTATTAACAAAAGCAGGCGGCCAAGGATTGATGAGCGCATCTTTTCCTGAAGAATATGGCGGCCTCGGAAAAGATTCCATCACATCTACGATTATCACTGAAGGCCTTGGCGATGGTTTTTCTTTTTCTGTTTCCATATCGGCTCATTCAGGCATTGGCACTTTGCCCATTTATTATTTCGGTACTGAAGAACAAAAACAAAAATATATTCCAAAGCTTGCGAGTGGTGAATGGATCGGCGCTTATGGTTTAACAGAACCCGATAGCGGCAGCGATGCATTGGGCGCAAAAACAACGGCACAGCTAAGCGGGGATGGAAAATATTATTTGCTCAACGGGCAGAAATGCTGGATAACAAACGGCGGCTTCGCGGATATTTATACAGTGTTCGCAAAAGTTGATGGCGATAAATTCACCGGCTTTATAGTTGAGCGCGGCTTTGAAGGTTTTACACAAGGCCCTGAAGAACATAAGATGGGTATTAAAGGTTCATCAACTGTTCAACTATATTTCCAGGATTGTAAAGTGCCTGTTGAAAATGTTTTGGGCGAGATCGGCAAAGGCCATCTCATCGCATTTAATATTTTAAATATCGGTAGATTAAAATTATGCGCTGCAACAACGCAAGGTGCTAAAAGTGCTTTAAATATGTCTGTTGAATATGCTATTAACAGGGAACAGTTCAAAACTTCTATCGCAAATTTTGGTGCTATAAAAGATAAGCTTGCCAACATGGCAATTGATGTTTGGTCATGCGAATCTGCTTTATACAGGGCGGTAGCATGGATCGAAGATAAAAGGGCCGGGCTGGAAGCAGGAGGTAAGTCGCACACAGAAGCATTATTAGGTGCAGCAGAAGAATATGCAATTGAATGCGCCATATTGAAAGTATACGGAAGTGAGCTGTTGGATTTTGTTGCAGATGAAGGTGTACAGATTCACGGCGGTAATGGCTTTAGTGATGAGTACCTGATATCAAAAGTGTACAGGGACAGTCGCATTAACCGTATTTACGAAGGCACCAATGAAATAAACCGTTTGCTGATTCTTGATATGACTTTAAAACGTGCCATGAAAGGCAGGCTGGATTTAATGAACTCAGCAATGGCAGTTTCAAAAGAGTTAATGAGTATTCCTGATTTTAATAATGATGATGAAGGCTTGTATAGTGAACAGAAAAAATATATTACAAATTTCAAAAAAGCAATATTGATGGTTGCAGGCGCTGCTGTACAAAAGCTGATGATGAATATTGATAAAGAACAGGAAGTGCTGATGCATATTGCAGATATGGCTATTGATACATATGTTGCGGAAAGCTCTTTGCTTCGTTTAATGAAGCTTACTGAAAAGAATGGTGAAAAAAATGTATCACTTCAAAAAGATATTGTTGAATCATTTATTTACGATGCCGCAGATCGTATAAACAAAAATGGTAAAGACGCATTGAATGCATTTGCTGATGGTGATGAACTGCGCATCATGCATATAGGTTTGAAGCGATTTACAAAGGTTCAGCCGTTTAATTCAAAAACCGCTAAGAGGAGGATTGCAGATAAGCTAATAGAGGATAAACAGTATGCGTTTTAAGACCTGTCCCCAAACCCCTTTCCAAAGGAAAGGGGCTTAAATACAACCGTAAAATATATAAACGACTTATACAAAACAAGAAGATAAAAGTCCTTCCCTTTGGGAAAGATTTAGGATGGGCCGCTACCTGCAGTTTTTACAAACTCCATTCACCAACACATTAGTTTGATGAACAATAAAATCTTTGGGAACATTCACTTCAGGAATAGAAATATTATCAAGGCAGTAAGTGGTGCCGCATTGCCCGCACAAAAAATGTACATGATCATCGTGATGATGCCCTTCGCTGCAGGCTTCTTTGCATAAAGCATACATGATAGAATTATCCGCAGTAGGAATGGTATGAATGATACCTTTATCAACAAAGGTTTGCAGTGTTCTGTAAATAGTAACACGGTCAAAATGCTTTTCGCTCAACCGTTCAATATCAGCATGCGAAAGCGCTTTACTGCTCTTCTGAAAAAGCTCCAGTATGCCAAGCCTGTTGTCAGTAATGCTAAGCTGGTTGTGTTTTAATATATCAATAACCACATCTTTCATTTCATCAGTTTGCGAACGATGTTCCTGTTGTTGTA
>JABDAV010000146.1:3764-5563 GCA_013289015.1 Bacteroidota bacterium
GCGGTTCTTTTTCTTTGAGCAAGGATTTAATATTTTCTTCCATCAGTTTCAGATCATCCGGCTTCAATGCATCATAAACCTGTCCGCGCACGTTACCAAATTTATCAACCAATGCAACAAACTGCGAGTGCAAAAACTGGTCGTTTATATTGCCAACATTATTGTTGGGATCATCGATCAAATAGCTGTTTCTTGCAGCCATATAAAGGCTGTCTTTCCTTCCAGTAAGAAAAACCCATTTTTGCGTATCAACTTTCATTGAATCAGCATAATGTTTTAATTGCGCAGCAGAATCGGTTTCAGGATCGCAGGTATGCGAAACGATCATAAATCCTTTTTCATTAATAAAGTCGGCGTAGACTTTATTAAGATTGTTGTTCATGATAGGACAAACACCTTTGCAGGTAGTAAAGAAAAAATTCACCGCACAAACTTTACCGGCCATATCTTTTTGCGTAAATGTTTGTTTATCCTGAGTGGTAAAGGCAAAAGGCTTTACATAACTTATTACAGGCGATTTCGCTTTCCACATATCTGTACCTGCAAAAACAGCCACTAAAAATACAGCAGTAAGCACTATAAAAAAAATGGTATAGCCGATCACTTTTTTTACTCATGATGCAAATTTAATCAACGGAAAAAATAATTAATTGTTAACGAAATTAATTTTGCAACAGCGTTGCAAATGAATAGTTTTGTTCATTCAAATGATAAAGACCTTAAGGAAGATTAATCTTGATGCAATTGGAATTTCAGCCTCTCTTTTATGTGCAATTCACTGCGCAGTATTGCCGCTGTTTTTAACAAGCCTCCCACTGTTTGGGCTTGAGATATTACACAACAAGATATTTGAATATGGAATGATCGCTTTTGCAGGCATTGTAGGTTCGTATGCATTATTTCATGGCTTACGAAAACATCACCATAAACCGTTGCCTCTGATAATTTTTTTAACCGGGCTTTGTTTTCTTATGCTTAAAGAGGTTTTTATTGGCCAAGAATTAATGTTTTTAATTCCTGCAGCAACCATGATCACAGGGGCTCATGTAATAAATTACATCTACTGCAGAAAAGCAAATCATTGCCATAGCAGTGATTGCGATCATGAACATTTAATGGGATAGAATAATTATTGTTGCTGCTGCTGTGCGGCAAAGCTTTCGTCAATCAATTCTGCGTCTGTTTCAGAATCCTGTTCCTGCATCTTTACATTGTTTATTTCTTCAAATATATTTCCATCTTCATAGCTGATGGAAACATACACCGACAACTTCTGGTGTGCGGGTCCTTTAAATGAGCCTTTCACAGGGCTGCACTCATCGAAATGTCTTCCTATTCCAAGCTTGACATGATTGTTGGTTATCCAAACATTATTGGTTGGATCTATGCCTGCCCATCCATTACCCGGTATATAAACTTCAACCCAGGCATGTGTTGCACCTTCACCCCGAACACCTTTTTTATTTGGGCATATATACCCGCTTACATACCTGCTCGGAATTTTTAATGAGCGAAGCACCTGTAACATTACATGGGCAAAATCCTGGCAAACACCGGCACGCTGTTCAAAAATTTCATCAACAGTTGTTTCAATGTTGGTGATACCTTTTATGTATTTGAATTTTTTATAGATATATTCAGAACAATTTTGAGCGATTAATGCTATGCTGGAGGCATTTTGGGTAATTGACTGTATAATTTCATCAACAGCAAACTGGTTTTTTATTATGGGCGTTTCTGCCAGCTCTATCAGGCGCAGATTATCAGCCATGTCTTTTTTTAATTCATCAAAACCCGTT
>JABDAV010000147.1 GCA_013289015.1 Bacteroidota bacterium
TCAGTTACTCAGAAATTAAATACGGGTGAATTGATAAACCGTGCCGCTGTTACCGGTAATACAGCAAGTGCAGGTGTGCAGGGAAGCATATTATTGTATAACGGTATGCTGGTGGTTGCAACAAAGAAAAAACTGGAAGAGCTGGAAAGACAAAACAAGGAATACCTGAATGCGGGCATTGAAAATACAATTGCTACCGTGATGACGCAGTATTATGATGTGGTGCGGCAGCAAAGTTATATGGCAACGCTTGACACATCAATTGCTGTTGGAAAACAACGGGTTGATATTGTGCAAACACAATTGCATGTGGGGCTTGCGAATAATGCAGACCTATTTCAATCGCAGCTTGATTTGAATGCATTAATACAGGCAAGAAAAATTCAGGAGCTTGCTATTGAGCAGGCAAAAACAAGCTTATTAACCACACTTACGTTAAAGCCGGACAGCGTAGTTATAATTGAAGACACTATTATTGTTGATTCATCGCTTATGCTGGGCGATGTTATGAATAATATTTACCGCAGTCCCGATGTGGTGGCGGCGAGCATGCAGGTAACCATTAACCAGTTGATTGAAAAAGAAACGGCTGCGCAGCGTTATCCTTCTTTGTATGCAAACGGGGGTTACAGTTATGCGCGTTCTCAAACTGCCGCGGGCAATGTTTTATTAAACCAGAATTACGGCCCTTATGTGGGCGTAAGTTTGGCAGTGCCTATTTACAACGGCGGCATTTATAAACGGGAACAAAAGGAGGCGCAACTGAATACAAAGAATGCGCAACTGCAACAGGATATACTGGTGCGCGATAATACTTCGAACGCGGTGAAGAATTATGAAACTTATGAGAAGTCTTTACAGCAATTACAACTGCAGCGCGACAGTTATACATTGGCCAAGCAGTTGCTTGATCTTGTGCTGATGAAATTTCAATTGAGGGTTGCCACTATTGTTGATGTAAAAAATGCACAGGAAAGTTTTGCCAATGCGGGTTATTTGCTGGTGAATATGAGTTATGCGGCAAAGGCTGCAGAGATTGAAATGAAAAGGTTAACGTACCAGTTAGGTTTTTAAAGCCTATCCCCAAACCCCTTTCCGGGGGGAAGGGGCTTAGAAAGACATACTTTCTTTATACTTGTATTCAAATTCAACTGTATGAGAAAATTATTTTTCTTTTCTACTATAATATTTTTTATGGCTGCATGCAATCAACATACATTATCAATTTCAGAGGAAGGTGCATCATCATTCAATCGCGATAGTTTGATGCAACACATAAAGATGCTTGCCTCAGACTCATTTGAAGGCCGCAAGCCTTTTTCAGCAGGCGAAACAAAAACGGTTGCCTATATGGAAAATGCTTTTAAGCAGTTAGGGCTTGATCCTGGTAACGGCAATAGTTATGTGCAGGATGTACCAATGGTGGAGATAACGCCAACGCCTGATGCAGTGATGAAAGTGCAATCGCCCAACGGCAGTTTTGATTTGAAAAGAACAGATGATTTTGTTGTATCAACTCAAATTACAGATTCGGTTGTTTCATTGAATAATGATGAATTGGTTTTTGCCGGTTATGGTGTTGTTGCACCTGAATATAACTGGAATGATTATGCAGGCATTGATGTAAAAGGTAAAGTGGTGCTGGTAATGGTTAATGATCCCGGCTTTGGTGTTGACACTACTATCTTCAAAGGCAAAACCATGACTTACTATGGAAGATGGACATACAAATATGAAGAAGCGGCAAGGCAAGGCGCAAAAGCAGTGTTGATTATTCATAATACCCAGGCGGCTTCTTATCCTTTTGGTGTAGTACAAAACTCCTGGGGCAGTTCAAATTTATTTCTTGATAAAAGAGATAATAAACAATATCACTGTGCATTGCAGGGCTGGGTTTCTGCTGATGCTGCGAAGAAATTACTGGCTGCAGCGGGTAAAGACACATCGTTGTTATTAAGCGCGAACAAACAAGGTTTTAAAGCTGTTGCTTTAAATGAAAAACTTTCGCTGAATGTAAAGGTGAAAGCTGTCTACAATACTTCGCATAATGTAATTGCAAAAATTACAGGCACAAAAAGACCTGGTGAATGCGTCATTTATACAGCGCATTGGGATCATTTAGGCGTTGGCAAACCAGATGCAAAAGGTGATTCAATTTATAACGGCGCACTGGATAATGCAAGTGGTTCTGCCGCATTAATCGAAATGGCAAGAGCTTTTACATCTTTAAAAGAAAAACCTGAGCGTACCATTATCTTTTTATCTGTTACTGGCGAAGAACAAGGTTTGTTAGGTTCAGAATATTATGCAACGCATCCCGTTTATCCGCTAAATAAAACGGTGGCTGATATTAATATGGATGTTGTAGATGCCTATGAAAAGAAAAAGGATATTGTAATTACCGGTGCCGGTCAAAATGAACTGGAAGATTATGTGGCAGAAGTGGCAAAGCAACAGGGCAGGTATTTAGCACCGGAGGCGCATCCTGAAGCAGGACATTACTTCCGATCCGATCATTTTTGTTTTGCCAGGGTTGGCGTTCCTGCGCTGGATTGCAAAGGTGGAATTGATGTTGCAGACAAAGGAAAAGAATACGGTAAAAAGGAAGAGGATGATTATGTTCAAAATCATTATCATCAGCCTTCAGATGAATACGATTCATCTTGGACTTTTGATGGCGGTATACAGGATTTGCAACTATTGTTTTTAGTTGGAAAGAAGCTTGCCAACGAATCAACTTTTCCGCAATGGAAAGCAGGCTCTGAGTTTAAAGCTATAAGAGATAATATGATGAAGTAATAAAATCAAATGCATTCCCCCGCCCGTCATTCCCGGCCTGACCGCATACGTGCCAGGTTAAGAAAGTAATAGTTAGTGTGCAAAAGATATAAAACGAAAAAGCAACTTCGCGTAAAAAGTAAGTTAAGCTATAAGAAACAAACTACACAGGGGGAGGCGTGGGCCAGACAAAACGCGCGGAGCGATCGGGTTTGTCTTGAATTTTCTTTGGTTATCTTTCTTTTTTTCAAGTGAATAGTAGCTGCCAACTTCAAACCGGTTAAAGTAACAGGCTGGGTGTTACACAGTTTTCACCAGCTCATGCGTTAGGCGCCTTCTGCGGTTCGGTTCCACCAACGGTGGAATTGCAGCAATGGCGAAGCCGTATGGTATTGCTGCAAAGAAGCGCAGGCAGCGCCGTTGCATGAGCGAGGCCTCGCGGCCATGAGCGATAAAAAATTTGTTACTTAAGAGAAAAAGAAAGTAACAATCTCCATTAAAAGGAATTAATTTCTTGAAAACGAAATGTCAGTTTATTGAAACAATGTAAAAATATTAATGAACGAGATAAGACAATATATAAAAAAAACCTTCCCGAAGCAGTCGCGCAAGATTGTTTAAATCTCTTGCAACTTTTGAATGGTTATCCCCAAGCTTTGTTTATCTGCTATTGGCTGGGTAAAGGCAGGATACTTCATAGCAACTTAATGAGTAGTTGCAGGTATATTCATAGACCCATCGTTCATCTTACGTTCATCCTTCATTTTTCTTACGTCTTTGGAGGGGATAATTTATACAGGAAGGTAATAAAGCAGTGTGGTTGTATAAATATAAGCAAACATTGTCAAAGTTTTAAAAGCACGATAAATTTTTACATACAAAATTTACCACTGAATTTTGAACAATGGATATTCAAACAATACTGCGTGAGTTTATTGAAGGCATGAAGCAAACAACCTGGCCGGAATACATTGCAGTGTTCACCGGAATTGCAAGTGTATATTATTCGAGGATTGAAAATATACTGGTGTATCCTGTTGGACTTGTTAATACAATTATTTATATCTGGATTAGTATAAAAGGGCATTTGCTCGGTGAAGCAAGTGTAAACTTTTATTACACGGTGATGAGTATTTACGGCTGGATATTGTGGACGAAAAAAGATGTGCAGCAACATCATGTGGTGAACATAGAATTTTCCAACACCAGGGAATGGATACAACAGCTATTATTCTTTGCAGTGTTTTATGTGGTAATATTTTTTGTGCTTACTTATTTAAAGCGATCATTTGCGCCGGGAGCTATTCCATGGGCTGATGCTTTTGCGAGCGCCACTGCATACACAGGCATGTGGCTGATGGCAAAGAAAAAAGTAGAAAGCTGGTACTGGTGGATTGCAACCAACATTGCATCCATTCCTTTGTACTTTGTAAAAGGATATGAATTTACAAGTGTATATTATTTGGTATTATTAATAATGGCTTTCTTTGGTTTGGTTGAATGGATAAGGAGAGCGAAGGATCACGGTCAACAGTCAATGGTCAATAGTCAATAGTTCTTGGGCCATGTTCTGTCGACAAACAACATTACAGTATGATTAAAAAAATTGTAGCTATCGGCCCGGAGAGTACAGGTAAAAGTACTTTGTGCCAGCAGCTTGCTGAACATTTTAATACAACCTGGTGCCCTGAATATGCACGCGAATATTTGAATCAGAATGGTGTAAAGTACAGTTACAATGACCTTTTAAAAATAACACAGGGACAGTTGGCAATAGAAGATCATCTTACTGAGTTAACGGTGAATGGTGAACTGTTAACAAAAGATGCAGGCTCACCGCTCACCGCTCACCGCTCACAGCTTCTCTTCATCGATACCAATATGTATGTGATGAAAGTCTGGTATGAATATGTTTTTGAGAAATGCGAGTATGTTGTGTTGGAGGAGATTACCAAACGCAAGTACGATCTCTATCTTTTATGCAATACAGATCTTCCCTGGGTTGCAGAAGACATGCGTGAATATCCTGATGAAAAACCCCGGAAAGAATTATACAATATCTATAAAGATCTTCTCATCAATCAAACGACGCCTTGGGTTGAAATAAGCGGCAGTTATGATGAACGTTTACACAACGCCATTGAAGCTGTACAAAAGTTTTGCCTCTAACCATCAAGCGCTGTTTCCAAAAGGTTTAGCATTCATTAAAAAAAATACAAAAAATATTTGGGTAACTCAAAAGTTACATATAAGTTTGTGTAACTTTAAAGTTACTTATTATGCAAACAGAAATTAAATACACATGGTTTTATCCCAACGCACCGGAAGTTGTATGGGAACATCTTACTAAATCTGAACTTATTGCTGAATGGCTGATGAAGAACGACTTTCAGCCGATCGTTGGATATAAGTTTCAGTTTTATTCTAACCCCGCTCCTCAAATTGATTTTGACGGAAATGTTTATTGCACAGTATTGGAAATTATTCCAAACAAAAAACTTTCTTATTCATGGCAATGCGGCCCGGGGAATGGAAAGATCACACTTGATACCATCGTTACATGGACGCTTATAGCGAAAGACAATGGTACAGAACTATTGTTGCAACAAACAGGATTTAAAGAAAAAGTAAACCTCGCTATCTATTCAGCTATGTATGATGGCTGGCTTAAATGCATTAAAAGAATTGATGAACAAATAAAAGCACAACATGGTACAACAAAGGCTTGACGCATTCCAGGTAATAGCCGACCCGGGCAGAAGGCAGATATTAA
>JABDAV010000148.1 GCA_013289015.1 Bacteroidota bacterium
TCCACTCGATGTAACAAATATCTATAACGGAGGTGGAGTAGGTATCGGCGATTTTAATAATGACGGGTTGCCGGATATTTATTTTACCGGAAGCCAGGTATCGAATAAATTATATTTAAACAAAGGCGATCTCAAATTTGATGATGTAACGGATGTTGCAAAGGTAGGCGGCGATGGAAGGTGGTGCAGAGGTGTTGCTGTGGTGGATATTAATAATGATGGATGGATGGATATTTATGTTTGCGCAACTATGTCATCTGATCCAAAAAAAAGACAAAATTTATTATACATCAATCAAGGGCTTAATAAAGATGGTGTTCCCGTTTTTAAAGAAGAAGCTGCAGAGTATGGATTGAATGATGACTCATATTCTACAATGGCAACTTTTTTTGATTATGATAATGATGGTGATCTTGATGTATACATTACCGTAAATGAATCGGTGCCTTATGTTAATCCTTCCGTATATCGCCCTAAAATAAATGATGGTTCTTTTCCAAGTACAGGGCGCTTATATCGCAACGATTGGAACAGCAAGCTTAAACATCCTTTCTTCACCAATGTTACAAAACAAGCCGGGGTTACCTTAGAAGGTTACGGCCATGCTGCTACCATCGCCGATTTTAATAAAGACGGCTGGAAAGATATTTATGTAACCAACGATTTTCTTTCGAACGATTTGCTGTACATCAATAATCACGACGGTACTTTTACAGATAAATCTTCCTCTTATTTTAAGCATACTTCTGCCAATGGTATGGGCCAGGACGTTATTGATATTAATAATGATGGTCTTGCTGACGTTATAGAGCTGGATATGGATCCTGAAGATAATTACAGGAAACAAACACTAATGGGAGGCTACAATTACCGGAACTATCAAAACAACGATTTGTATGGCTATCAATACCAATATGTGCGCAATAGCTTACAGCTTAATGATGGCCCTCGTGTTAATGAAAATGATTCTGTTGGCGACCCTATATTTAGTGATGTTGGTTTCTTTGCGGGAATTTCAGCAACTGACTGGAGCTGGTCGCCGTTGGTGCAGGATTTTGACAATGACGGGTTTCGTGATATTGTTGTAACGAACGGTTATCCAAAAGATCTTACCGATCATGATTTTATTGCCTTTAGAGAAAAATCGTTTGCAACCGAAAGCAAACGTTATGTGTTAAGCCAAATACCACAAACAAAACTCCATAGTTATGCTTTTCACAATAATGGTGATGCTACGTTTACCAATACTACAGATAGCTGGGGTTTGGTAACACCATCTTTTTCAAATGGGGCAGCCTACGCCGATCTGGATAACGATGGTGATATGGATATGGTAGTGAATAATATTAATGGTGAGGCTTTTATTTATAAGAATACAGTAATGGATGGCAGGAAAAATAAACCTCATTATTTATCCGTAAAATTAATCGGAGATTCATTAAACCGTAATGGCCTGGGTGCATGGGTAGAACTGTATTATAACGGGAAGCAGCAGGTATGGGAACAGTCGCCTTACCGCGGATATCTCTCTACCATGCAGATAGAACCGCATTTTGGCTTAGGAACAGTTTCCAAACTTGACTCATTAGTTATAAAATGGCCCAATCAAAAAAAACAGGTTTTTCTAAATGTACCTGCCAATCAAACCATCACGGCAGATCATAAAAACGCAAACGATTCTTATAGCTGGGATCACCCGGTACGCTCACAAAATTCTTTATTTAAAGAGATTACAGATTCGGTCGGAATTCATTATACCCACAAAGATTCAGATTTAGTAGATTTTGATATCCAGAGATTATTGCCACATAAGTTTTCTGAATATGGTCCTGCATTAGCAACAGGAGATGTAAACGGAGATGGATTGGATGATATTGTGGTTGGAGGTGCTGATGCAAATGGTCTCACTTTATTATTGCAGCAAAAGAGCGGGGTATTTATTCAAAAAAATATTCCTAATTCTACAAGGGCGGGGAAAACAAAAGATATGGGCATTGTTTTATTTGATGCCGACAACGATGGCGATTTAGATATGTACGTAGCGGGTGGAGGATATCAAAGCAAGCCCAATTCACCTGCTTACCGGGACGAGTTGTTTATAAATGACGGAAAGGGAAATTTCAAGATTGACTCAACAGCGCTGCCTCAAAATTTTGTAAGCAAATCATGCGTAAGAGCTGCTGATTTTGATAATGACGGAGACCTCGACCTATTCATAGCTGGTCGCGTTGATCCGTGGAATTATCCTAAACCGGTTTCCTGCTTCATTTATAGAAATGACAGTAAAAACGGTAAAATAAAGTTTACTGATGTAACATCTTCTGTTGCGCCTTCATTAAATAATATAGGCCTAACCTGCGATGCAGTATGGACAGATTTTGACAATGACGGATGGCAGGATCTGGTATTGACAGGCGAATGGATGCCTGTAAAATTCTTAAGGAATGATCACGGTAATTTTAAAGATGTTACACCGGCAAACATCAGCAATAAAGTAGGTTGGTGGAACAGTATTACGCCCGGTGATTTTGACAATGATGGTGACATTGATTATGTGGTGAGTAATCTTGGAACAAATTCTTATTATAAAGCAAGTGATCAATACCCGGTCTCCATATATGCAAAAGATTTTTATAAAAATGGAACCATGGAATGTGTAATTACAGACTACATAAAAGATAAACCCGGAGGTGAATTAAAAGAATTTACCACTAAAAACCGTGATGATATCGTTGATCAATTTCCATCCGTTAAAAAAAGATTTTTAACCTATAAAGAATTTGCCAATGCCACGTTTGATAAAATATTCACTGCTGATGAGTTAAAAGATACTATTAAATATGAGGCGAATTATTTTAAAACTTCGCTTATCAGGAATAACGGCAATGGCAATTTTACTATAGAACCTTTACCGCTTACTGCCCAATATTCTGCCATCAATGGAATGGTAACCGAAGATTTTGATGGCGATGGAAATCTTGATATTTGTATGAATACAAATGATTATGGAACTGAACCTGTCAACGGCCGATATGATGCATTGAATGGGTTGGTTTTAAAGGGAGATGGTAAAGGAGGATTTACACCGCTTAGTATTTTGCAAAGCGGAATTTTTATTCCTGGTAATGGAAAAGCGTTGGTTAAACTAAGAAGCAGCAGCGGAAAAATGTTATTGGCAGCAAGCCAGAACAAAAGCACATTGAAAGTTTTTCAGTTGAACGATTCCTGTAAAACTATTTCACTAAATCCATTAGATGTGAGCGCAGTTATTGTATATAAAGATGGAAAACGTCAGAAAAGAGAATTTGGATATGGAAGTTCTTTCTTATCCCAGTCAGCACGCTTTCTGAATATTGATAATAATGTTACGTCAATAGAAATAAAAAATAATAAGGGGGAAATTCGTAGAATAGATGTTAATCAGTGAAACAGATTTTAACTCATAATCTCAGCGAAACACAATTTAGTGCAACGTTTACTTTCCGATACAAAACTTACTGAAGATGTAATCCAGCTGGTCTTCGTTTGTTATCTGGCCTGTGATCTCTCCAAGATAATGCAGGCAAGTGCGTATATCAAGGGCGATAAGATCGCCGGGAATTTTATCATCCATGCCTTTTTTTATATCGGTTAATGCATCATTTACTTTTTGTAAAGCTTCAAAATGCCTTGCATTGGTTATGATAATATTTTCGTGATCAAGCTGGCCGCTTGTTACTTTATCAACCAATTCTTTTTTAAGCAGGTTTACATGCGTATGTTCTTTTGCAGAAATAAAAAGCACATCAATGTTCTCAAATTTTTTAATGATGTCATCGGCATTCATCAGATCTAGCTTATTACCTGCAAGAATGTAATTTTTATTTTCTGATATGAGTTGCTGCTGTTGATGAACCAGTTGTTCTGTTGTTTCCTGCGAGCAATCGAATATGTACATCACTATATCAGCAATGCGCATTTTTTCAAAACTTTTTTCAATGCCTATGCTTTCTATTTCATTCTCGCTTGCTCTTAGTCCTGCAGTATCGATCAACCTGAATAAAATGCCTTCAATATTTATAACTTCTTCAATTGTATCTCTTGTAGTGCCGGCAATCTCACTTACGATTGCGCGATTCTCATTCAACAATGTATTCAGTAAAGTAGATTTTCCTGCATTCGGTTTGCCAATGATGGCAACCTGAACACCGTTACGGATTACATTACCGAGCTTAAACGATTGTAATAATTCACCGGTTATTTTTTCTGCAGAAGTTATCAGGTCATATAATTGAGTACGATCGGCAAACTCTACATCTTCCTGTGAAAAATCAAGCTCTAATTCAATTAAAGCAGAAAACTTCAGTAGCTGTTCGCGCAATTGTTTCAACACATTTGAGAAACCGCCGCGCATATTTTGCAAAGCGGTTTTGCGGCTTGCTTCAGTATTGCTTGCGATTAAATCTGCAACGGCTTCTGCCTGCGTTAGATCTAATTTACCATTTAAGAAAGCACGTTGTGTAAATTCACCCGGCTTTGCAATGCGCGCTCCATGTTTGATACAGGTATCAATAATTTTTTGCTGAATAAATGCAGATCCATGACATGAGATTTCCACTACATTTTCTCCCGTATATGAACGAGGCGCTTTGAATAATGAAACAACAACTTCATCAATGACTTTGTCCTCATCTTTTAAAGTGCCTACATGCAGTGTATGTGATGGTTGTTCTGATAAATTTTTACCTGCAAAAATTGAATCAATAATTTCAATTGCTTTATCACCGCTGATCCTTATCACACCAATGGCGCCTACACCCGGCGGCGTTGCAATAGCAACAATAGTATCATTCCAGTTGTTCAATTATAAAAATGTTTGTTTCAAAAATATGTTGAAATATACTACCACATAAACAAAAATATACTACCACATAAACAAAAAAGCCGTTACTAAATAACGGCTGTGATAAATGGAGGATAATTAATTAAACTTTTTTCCAATGGCCTGCAACCCAATAATCACCTTTTGCTTCTGTTGTCCAATGGCCCGGAACCCATACATGACCTGCCCGTGGTGAAGCCCAATAACCTGGCACATGAACATAAGCGCCATTTTGCACTGTCCATTCCTCATCTATCCAAACATAATTTGGATGCGGTGCTACTGGCCTTGCTACAACAACTGCGGTTGGCCTTACTTTAACATATATTCTTGTTTGCGCATGGCTTGTTACAGCCGCTGCAATAAAAACAAACGTTGCAAGCAGGTATTTAAATAATTGCTTTTTCATAAATAAACTTTTTTTGAATAATAATAAAAACAAATCACATGCTAAAGCCACACATCATTTGTGAAATTATCGTGTAATAAAAATAAAGGAAAGAATAAACCTGCGTGGAAGTTGATATTATTAAAATTACTAAAACCATTTCGGTTATAATTAACCATAACTAAAACTGGGAGCAACATCATTCGTTTTTTTGCATCGTGGAAAATTTAGAGTAGAGATCATCTCATATGATAAGAGCCTTAAATTTTTTGGATTTTAAT
>JABDAV010000149.1:0-3209 GCA_013289015.1 Bacteroidota bacterium
CTCATAAAGCCCTGACTAATAGTGAATATGATGCTGTAGCAAGAAGTGTTTCTGAGCTATACAATACGTTGGGGCGTGAGATGGGAGCATTCTTTGCTAATCCAACCGCACTTAAGTTCCAGCAATGTCATGAGCAATGTGCACAAGCAATTACCTCCGCCGCGGATGAATCTGCACAACATAGAGGCTGGCATAAGGTGCCATCAATTATCAGAGGTATAGTTGGCGTTCTGGCGGCAATTTCGGTATTACCTGCATTAATAGTTGCAGCGACTTCAAAGCATGGTTATGTTCAGACGTTCTTTGCAAAACCAGCAACGACAACATCAGAAAAAATAGCGGCGGTGGCTGCTCAATTTAATAAACAAAAATTAGAGTTTAATAAACAAAAATCAGAATTTGAAAACCGGGAAAATGAAGTGAGCTCAGAAATAAAAAAGGGACCGTCGTAAACTCCTTTGGATGGAGGGCTTCTTATACCCCTCAGTGACCTTACATTTAGGATAATAAAGATAGAATTTTACTCGTAGGTTTAGCCAGACCCAATGAATTTAAATTCTCTTTAGTAAACCACTGCCCTTTGATTTCCCCTGATTTATTTCCCAAAGCACGAGTTTTAATAATTCTTAATGCATTAATTTCCAGAAGAAAGTGACTAAAGCGATGTTTAAATGCAATAAGTTGTTGTGGCTCATCCCCAACCAAATCATATTCGGTACGGATAAAATCAAGGGGACAGCTACCTTCATCCAAATTAGGTAAACACCATAGTCCCCCCCATAATCCAGTTGGAGGTCTTTTTTCTAAGTAAATCTGGCCTTCACTATTACATAAAACTAATAATTGCTGTTGATGTACTGGCACTGGCTTTTTTATTTTTTTAGTTGGATATAGGTGTTGCTCCTTATGCAAGAAGGCCAGGCAATGA
Organism: Bacteroidota bacterium; assembly: GCA_013289015.1. Lineage (GTDB taxonomy): Bacteria > Bacteroidota > Bacteroidia > Chitinophagales > Chitinophagaceae > Parafilimonas. The sequence goes on from JABDAV010000149.1 coordinate 929, forward strand.
TTATGTAAGGGACAAGTGTGGCAATCAAAATTTTTGGTGGTACAACAGGTGGCTCCTAAATCCATAATTGCTTGAGTGTAATCAGCACATTGTTCTTGTGGCATGCAGGCATTAGCTAATTCCCACAATTTTTTCTTCACTTGGGCTTGTTCTGGGTGTCCTTGGATCATAAAGAAACGTGTTAACACTCTTTTGACATTGCCATCTAAAATGGCTGTCGGTTGATTAAATGCCTGTGACAAAATTGCTGCTGCAGTTGACGCACCGATCCCGGGTAATTCATGGACTAGTTCGAGCTCATTGGGAAAAATTCCCTGGTATTCAGTTGCAATGATTTTTGCAGTTTTATGAAGGTTTCTGGCGCGACTGTAATAGCCTAAACCTGACCATAGAGAAAGTACTTCATCGTCATTAGCCTGGGCTAAATCCTGAATATTCGGGAAACGTTGCATAAAGCGTTCGAAATAGGGAATTACTGTTTGTACTTGCGTCTGTTGGAGCATAATTTCCGAGATCCAAACTCGATAGGGGCTTCGGGGTAATTGCCATGGTAAATTTTTGCGTCCGTTGGTAGCAAACCAATTCAGCAGAGGCTTACTAAATTGTTCAGATAAATTATTCACATTTATAACTTCATGTTCACGCTAGTCTAAATGGTATCGCAATTTCCACATGATTAATACATGTTCATGATGCGGAAAAAATTTTAAAATTATTCGCAAAATATGCATCCATGGTCTATCGTTTTATTTAGAGCTGTTCATTAATTCATTCTTATGAACTATTAGTCAGCTTTGAATACCTGCAAAAAAGTCTTCTTACTCGCGACGGAAATTCTATAGGAATACAGAGGCTACGTGAGAGAGGTTTTTTTGTTTTAGGGAAGGAGGTATTCGAGACATTATGGTTAATACAAGGAGATCGGTATGCGGCAAAAACCATACGAAATAGTAGTGCTAAAACCCACGGCTGTTTTTTTATCATTTTTGGCCTCACAATTACCTGAGACTAAGATACCTGCTCTTCGTTTATTACAAATTGACAATACGGCCTATGTAGTGCCAAAAAGAAATTCAGATGAAGCAACTCTTGATGAAATCGAGAAGCATTTTCCCAATATGTTTCATCATGAAATTCGTCGTTGGCTTGGGGATCAGGTATGCACTGAACTAGAAACAAATTTTCTTGATTTTCTTTGTTGTTTTAAATTCGAATTACATAATCATATCATTCTTATGGAACCATTAATTGAGCAAGGACGTCAATTATTACTTTTTAAACCACGTGAGGCATTATTTAATTGGCTTAAGTCTATGGTAGAAAGCCAGGATGATTTAGTTGATGTTATGAATTGTGTGAAATTATCGAATTTAGAAGAAAATGCTACGGTTATGGTAAAAAATTTCTCCAATCTAACGGAAATTAAACCCTTTATAAAAGATTTTTATCACCCAATCGTTTTAACTGCAATGACGCGCATTACCAGCCAATTTGATCAATGGCCTGTGATTAATTCATTTCAGGAATTTAGATCATATTTTTCTGTAGAAATTCATACTCAATTGATTCATTTGCATTAAGGGGTTAATCATGGAACCGAGAAATAGAATTTAATGAGCTTAGTGCGGAACATCCTAAATCACTTCATCACTCTAAATCTGCAAAAAATGAGGATCTTGAGGATGTACCTTCTAAATCGTTTTCTTTTGCCTCTTAATTGTCTTAAGAGTCCAAATCAAATGCATTTTGTTTTGGACTTTTTCTTGTGGTTTAAAATTATTCTTTTGAGCTAAATGATGACATTTTTGCCGATGTATATTACAATATTTGTGCATTTGGGGGGATGCGTGGGATTTTATAAATTGGTGTGGAGTATGACAACAATGAAACAACGTAGTTTATGGTTTATTTTATGTACCATTTTGGCTTTGCCAGGGTATAGCGTTAATATAAACACACTTCTTCCTGATGAGCAAAACACGGTAGAGGTATTTCAAAAGGCATCGCCTAAAGTAGTGTATGTTCACCGCTTGGCAACAGTAACTAATCATCATTCATTCAAGAAAATGCAAGTTCCTGATGGGGCTGGTTCTGGAATTATTTGGGATGGTAAAGGCCATATTGTTACCAATTACCATGTGATCAAAGGTGCTGATAAATTAGCAATTACCTTGGGTAATATGACTGTGCCTGCAAAAGTCATTGGGACCGAGCCACGTAAAGACATCGCTGTATTACAAATCGACTCAACTCATGCGTTATCTTTTTTAAAGTCATTTAA
>JABDAV010000149.1:3219-5518 GCA_013289015.1 Bacteroidota bacterium
ACTTTAGGCGATGCCTTTTGAAATTGTACATTTGACTGATTTAATCGTAGGGCAAAAAGCTATTGCGATTGGTAATCCCTATGGTTTAGATCACAGTTTGTCAAAGGGTGTTATTTCTGCCTTAGGTAGACAAGTTCCAGGAATTGGTGGGGTGACAATTCGTAATATGATCCAAACTGATACCCCAATTAATCCGGGTAATTCTGGCGGACCATTATTGAATAGCTCTGGACAATTAATTGGTTTGAATACGATGATTTATTCACGTTCAGGTTCTTCTGCAGGTATTGGTTTTGCTGTTCCTGCTGATGATATTCAGCGTATGGTGTCGCAAATTATTCAACATGGTCGCGTGGTATTATCAGGTATTGGTATTCAAAGTGTTGCACCTAATATTGCTCAACGGTTAGGAGTGCGCAAGGGAATTTTGATTGCAGAGGTATTACCTAATACTCCCGCATCACATTTACCTTTACAAGGAACTCATCGTGATGCCTGGGGACGTGTTGTGTTAGGGGATATTATTGTAGCGCTCAATGGCCATGCGGTTGAGAATTATGATGCCTTATATAATTTACTTACTGAAATCAAAGTAGGTGAAAAAGTGACGGTGTCTGTACAGCGTGGTAATAAGCAAATAGACGTGGCAATGAAGACCATCGATATTGCGGGCGTATAGTTTAAACTGAGCAAGTTAGATTGACTGCCATTAAGTTAGGTTGTCACTGTAAGTTGGGTCATTTTGATCCAACTTATCCATATTGTTTTATCTGTAAACGGAGTAATTGTTGAGTCAGCCATGCTGTGATAAAAAGGAGAATAAGGATGTTACTAAATAAAGATGATTCAATTCTACTATTAATTGATGTACAGGAAAAGCTCACCCCTGCTGTATTAAATAGTAAAGCGTTCATCGCTGAATGCGAATGGATGCTAAAATTAGCTAAAAAAATGGGAGTTCCCATTTTTGCTAGTGAACAATATCCTAAAGGTCTTGGCCCCACTCTAAAACAGCTGCATACCTATTTCAGTCAGGAGGATTGTGTAGATAAAGTACATTTTTCGTGTATGAGTGATGAAAAATATGTACACCGCTTAAAGCAATTTCATAAAAAACAATTAGTGCTCATTGGCATTGAAGCACACGTTTGTATTTTGCAAACAGCTTTGGAGATGAAAGAACATGGTTTTGACGTATTTGTGGTTGTTGATGCTGTGAGTAGTAGAGGCGAACAAAATTTGAAATACGGTTTAAAACGAATGAAGCAGGCAGGCGTTCACTTGCTTACTTCAGAAATGGTATTTTTTGAATGGTTAAAAAAAGCAGGAACACTTGAATTTAAAGAGTTAAGTACAGAGTTTTTAAAATAATTGTAAACAGAGTCTAATCATCACTACCATTAAGTTAAGGAAAATTCCTTAACTTAATGGTAGTGACCTTAATCATGGAGAGTTATAGTGCATGTTACGAATCAGGTTGCATTAATTACAGGTGGTGCTTCAGGTATGGGTAAGGCTTGTGCCCAATATTTACAGCACAAGGGAATGCGTGTGGTTGTCTGGGATAAGCAGGAGGACACACAAAGTGAAGCAGATTTATTTATTAGTTGTGATGTGACTAGCGATGAATCTGTAGAACAGGCGATGAAACAAACCATTACTGAGCTTGGCACACCCCGCGTTTGCGTTAATTGTGCAGGAATTGCTCCAGCAAAACGTATCATTGGTAGAGAAGGAGCTATGCCTTTAGCTGCGTTTAAACAAGTAATTGATGTGAACCTTATTGGTACTTTTAATGTAATGCGTGTTGCTGCCCATGCAATGTCAACTTTAGAGTTGGAAGGAAAATCCCAGGAGCGTGGAGTTATTATTAATACCGCTTCGATTGCTGCATTTGAAGGGCAAACAGGACAAGCCGCTTACAGTGCATCTAAAGGAGGTATTGTGGCTATGACTTTGCCTGCTGCACGTGAATTGGCTCAATTTGCAATTAGAGTGAATACAATCGCGCCAGGATTAATTGCGACTCCCTTATTATTAAATATGCCTCAGGAAGTACAAGATAATTTGATCTCAACTATGACTTTTCCAAAACGGTTTGGTAAACCTGAAGAATTTGCTTCTCTGGTAGGGCAGATTGTAGAAAATGGAATGATGAATGGAGAGGTTATCAGGCTTGATGGCGCTTTGCGTATGCAATAGGACTTTTTTGTATGACCTTTGACCCAACCTAATTATGTAACCTGATCTCAAGTATTCCCCTGAATAGATATCCTATTTAAGCCATTTCGACATTATT
>JABDAV010000150.1:0-2671 GCA_013289015.1 Bacteroidota bacterium
TTTCAGAATTTTCCAACTTAGCAGCTTCGCCGGCATAATAAGCACCCATAATTTCGTTGTGCAAAGTATCACCCCAATAAGAAGCAAGCTGGTGGTAAACGTGAATTTGCTGCTCGTGCACATCACCCCTGACAACAGTATTATCTAACACAGCAAGTTTTTGAACCTGTTGGGTATCAAGTGATGCTCTGTATTTAGCGATCACCATCTCTGTTGTAAGATCTGCGGAGGCCTTTGCAGCTGGCGAGGCAGCAGGAGCCGGCTTATTTGGAGCAACCGTATTTCCAAAAAAATACAACCCTGTAAATAACAGTACTGCCGTTATTATTAAAACAATTTGTTGTTTTCGCACGAAAGATTTTTAGGCCCGCAAAGTTAGTGTGATGGCTGTATTTGCTTTACTTCATTCACAAATTCTTTGGAAGGTTTAAATGCAGGAATGTAATGCTCGGGAATGTGAACAGCAATGTTCTTTTTAATGTTACGCCCGATTTTAGCAGCTCGTTTTTTGGTAATAAAACTTCCGAATCCGCGGATGTAAATGTTTTCTCCTTTGGCAATGTTTCCCTTAATTTCTTTGATCAATGTTTCTACGGTTACCAGCACGTCAACCTTGGGAATGCCTGTTTTATCTGATATGTTATTGATAAGATCAGATTTGCGCATGGTGATTTTTTTAAGATGAATATAAAAACAAGCTAAATGTAACACATTCAAACTGAAAAGAAAAGTATTTACTGAATAAAAATATCATTTGAAAAAAGTTTCCGGCCTTATTGCAAACTATCGGCTAATTAGCTACTCTTTCAAAAATTTTAGAGTTAAGAATGCTGAGTCATTTACTATTTTTAAAATATAAATACCATTTTTTAAAAATGAAACATCGAGCTCTTTGATGTTTGCACCTTTATATGTGTTCCATGAAATGGCTTTATACAATTTTCCATAAATGTCTGAAATGTTAATCTGCAGTGGCTTTGCAACGGGAGATTTTAATGAAACTGTTAGTATTGTTTTAACGGGATCAGGAAAGAGTTTTAATGATGAGATAGTTATATTATTATTTTTCAAAAGACTTTTTATATTGCTGCAATTATTTGCTGCGATACATTCATCTCCATAGTAACGTGCAAGTGCAAAGCCGGTATGATCAGAAGTGCCTGCGAAACCTCCGACTATAATTTTACCATCCTTTTGTAAAGCAACTGAATAAGCCCAATCCTGTCGTCCATGAAAATCTGTAACAGCTTTTCCATTGCTGCCAAATGTACTGTCGGGTTCACCGTTTGTTTTATATTGAATGATAGCAAAGTCTCCACTCTCCGGGTCAAATGTTGAAAAAGAAACGCCTCCCACCACTATTTTCCCATTGGGTTCTATAGCGACCGACGTTGCATAATCATCATAGCCATTGAAATCTGTAATAACTTTTCCATTTATTCCAAAAGAAGAATCAAGGTGTCCATTGTTTAAATATCTTGATAATCCATAATTATAATAGCTGCCGCATACAACTTCACCTGCAACAATAATCTTACCGTCAGCCTGAACTGCAATTGAGTTTGCCTGGTCTTCGCTATTACAAAAGTCTGTTGTTACTTTACCATCTTCTCCAAAAGAGCTATCTATTTTACCACTTGCAGTAACGCGCAATAATGCAAAATCATTTGTAGGCACAGATGCTCTTCCACCAACAATAACTTTTCCATCAGGCTGCACAGTCATAGTCCAGGCCTGATTTACGTTATTGCTGAATGTTGTTTGAATTCGCCCTGTGTTATTACCATATGTAGTATCAATCTCGCCATTAACAGTGCATCTTGCCACTGCATAACTTTCATCGGGATTCATTACCTGCCCGGCGATAACTATTTTTCCGTCCGGTTCAATTCCTATAGCTTCACCAAATACTCTTTTGGAAGGGAAGACTTTATGAACTAACCCATTTACGCCAAAACCGGAATCAATCTTACCATTTGGCAAGTACCGGCTTATTGTCGGCGATTCATTATCAAAAGCCGGGTATATACCAACTACTACGATCTTTCCATCTTTTTGCAAAGCAGCAATAGGGCTTCCTTTTGAATACCCTCCTGCAAATGTTGTTGAAACAATACCGTTTATTCCAAAAGAAGAATCAATCATTCCGTTTTTAAGATAGCGCACCATTAAACAGTTATAAGTATAAAATGTTTGACCAACAAGAATGATCTTTCCATCATCCTGAATAAGCACAGTTCTGCCAACTCCGTAAACATATTCATATTTAGGATCAACCAACCCATTGTGTCCAAAACTTTTATCTAATGTACCAGGCTGACAATAGGCTGTACGAAGTATAAAAGTCATTGCAACAAGTAACCAAATTTTCATATTAAAATGTTTAAATAAAATTAAAGCATTTATCTCAGCATTACTTTCACATGCATGCAGCCAAAGAATCACCCTCAATAAAATAAACAAAAACCTTAAAAAATAAAAACATGCATAATAGATAGTAAATGATAAAATGCGGAGTATTACCTTTGCGCCTTCAAAAAAAATTGGGCAAGTAAATGATTAGCGTAAGGAATGTTACACTGGCATATGGCAAACGTGTTTTGTTCGACGAAGTTAACCTTGGTTTCACCAAGGGAAATTGCTATGGCATAATTGGTGCCAATGGCGCCGG
>JABDAV010000150.1:2681-5345 GCA_013289015.1 Bacteroidota bacterium
GCGCCGGTAAATCAACTTTTTTAAAAATATTAAGTGGGGAAATTGAACCTAATAAAGGAACAATAGAAATTACACCCGGCGAACGTATGGCCGTGTTAAAACAAAACCAGTTTGAATTTGATGAACAAACCGTTTTGAACACAGTATTAATGGGCCATGCAAAGTTGTGGAAGATGATGCATGAACGTGAAACCATTTATGCAAAAGCCGATTTTGATGAAGAAGATGGCATGCGGGCTGCAGAGCTGGAAGCAGACTTTGGTGAAATGGGCGGCTATGAAGCAGAAAGTGATGCAGGAAGTTTATTAGGCAGTCTTGGTGTTACAGAGGAATATCAGAATAGCCTTATGCAGGATATTCCGGGTAATTTAAAATTGCGTGTGTTACTGGCACAGGCATTATTTGGAAATCCTGATGTTTTATTATTAGATGAGCCTACCAACGGACTGGATATTGAAACCATCGGCTGGCTTGAAAACTTTTTAGCAGATTATGAAAATATTGTTTTGGTAGTGAGCCACGACCGTCACTTTTTAGACGCAGTGTGTACACATGTTGCTGATGTTGATCGCCAAAAAATAAAAATCTTTACAGGTAATTATACATTCTGGTATGAAAGCTCGCAATTAATGAGCCGCCAGGTAAATGATAAGAATAAAAAGACTGAAGAAAAACGCGCGGCATTGCTTGAGTTTATTGCACGCTTCTCTGCTAACGCATCAAAGAGCAAGCAGGCAACTTCAAGAAAGAAAGCGCTGGAAAAATTAACTATCGAAGAAATTCAACCAAGTAACCGCCGTTACCCCGGAATTATTTTTCAGCCATTACGTGAAGTAGGTAACCAGATTTTGAATGTTGAAAATTTAAGTAAAAGTGTTGATGGAAGAAAGCTTTTTGATAAGGTAAGTTTTAGTATCAATAAAGGTGAAAAGATTGCGCTGTTAAGTAAAGATGCTCTTGCCATTACTAATTTCTTTGAAATAATTACCGGGCAAGAAAAACCTGATACAGGTAAGTTTGAATGGGGCACAACAATAACAAAAGCATACCTGCCTGTTGAAAATAATGAATTTTTTACTGAAGGATTAACGCTGCTTGAATGGCTACGCCAATACGTACCGCCTCATGTTACAGATGCAGATGAACCATTTCTGCGTGGATTTTTAGGCAAGATGTTATTTAGCGGCGATGATATTTTAAAGAAGACAAATGTTTTAAGCGGAGGCGAAAAAGTACGTTGCATGATCAGTCGCATGATGCTGCAAAATCCCAATTTGATCGCATTGGATCAGCCAACAAACCATCTTGATTTGGAAAGCATACAGGCATTTAATGAAGGTTGCCAAACATTTCCAGGCATTATATTGTTAACGTCGCATGATCATACATTTATGCAAACTGTTGCCAATCGTGTTATTGAATTAACACCAAACGGAATGATTGACCGTTTAATGAATTTTGATGAATATATGGAAGATGAAAGAATACACGCACTGAGAGAAGAAATGTATAAATAAGAAAAGCCCCGGAAAACGGGGCTTTTTAATGTGCTATTGTTTGTTGAAGATTGTCGCAGCACTTCCTTTTTCATCCACCACTTTGATAAAATAACTGCCGGCAGTAAGTGAGCTTACATTCAACTGAATTAAGTTATCTCCTTTTTGCAGATTTCCTTGCGATTGCCTTATAATATTTCCGCTTACATCAGTAATATAAATATGAACACTGCTTTGTACAAATGATGTTACCGTTACAGATAAATTACTCTGTGCAGGATTAGGATAAAAGTTTTTTATAACTATTGTTGCAGAAGATTTATTATTACTTAAACCTGACTGTCCGGGCCCTGTACTTCCATCGCACCTTATGTTTTGAGCATAAGGCATAGTTCCTGTTCCTTTATCTTCCTGCCATACAGCAACTGCCTGACCGTTATAAACATCAGTAAAACCATACCTGAATTTTACATTATTGGTTGTACCAATGCCGGTTAAAAAAGAAACGCTGCCATCGCTTTTCAGTTTCACCGCCATTAGTTTATTGCTGGCATAATCAGTAACTAAAAACAACGGCTCATCATTGCATAAAGAAAGCTTGCAAAACGCGAGTTGTATTAATCTTGAACTTAAAGGAGCAAGTTTTTTTGCATTATTCCCCAAATAACGCGTGCCGTTAAGTGCATCAATTCTTTGAGCATAAACAGTACTGGTTGTTTGCAGTGAATTGGTTACTGTGCAAACTGCCCAAACATCATTCAAACCTTCCTGCTTGGCTATATAAATTGTTTGTTCTGAAGGATCGGTGCTGGCAGAAAAATCTGAAAAGGCAACGCCATTAATGCCCCAGGGCAAACTGCCATCCCCATTTATGCGCTGCACAAAAGCATCAAATCTATTAATGCCTGAAGGCGTTCCATAATAACCAACATAAGTTGTATCTTTTTCAGCATGCACATCATAATAACGGTAACTGGCAGTAGTTATCAGTGTAAGTTTTACAGCGCTTGCCCATACTGTGTTCCCGTTATTGTCAAATTTTTGTTCAAATAAATTTGTATAAAAAGGAGGAAAATTCTGATCCTGGTAAACCATACTGAATTTTCCGTTTGTATTGGCAACAACCTGTGCTCTTGAAACAATATGACCGCTGTTACCGGTAAAAGTT
>JABDAV010000151.1:0-4412 GCA_013289015.1 Bacteroidota bacterium
GTGAGCTTTGTAACTGCATCCTGCGTTTTTATGTTTGATGATAACCTGTACATGATCACATCCTGCGGGTTAGGATCATAAAAAAACATAGTAGGGTCTGCAGGTGCAAAGGGAGATCCCGTTAACGCATTTTTTACAATACCCACTATTCTGAATTTAGTATCAATCCACGTGATGGTTTGATTTAAAGGATTTTTCAGACGCAACAGTTTAACTGCCGCTTCATTGAATATTACATTGAGTGTATCAGCGCTTTCATTGAAGTCTCTTCCTTCCTTCATCGTTATTCCAAGTGTTTTAAAATAACCATCTGAAACTCTTATCCAGCCCATATCTACAGATTCACCTGGCCGCTTGCCCGGCCATTCCTCCACATCCCTGTGGTTGCCTGTAGTTGTTACACTTGCAGTTGCCGTAGTAACTGATTCCGCAATGCCTTTCTCAATCAATTCATTTTTAATAGCAGTGTAGTTGTTGCCAAGGTCATCATTCATATCGGTGATCATCAACCTGTCCTTATCATAACCTGACGGCCTGTCTTTAGCATATTGAACCTGCTGGTAAATAATGTATGTACAAATGATAAGTGCTATAGAACAACTGAATTGCAGCACCGCCAGTACTTTCCTTGGCAAAGCTGCCGATTTACCAATATGAACTTTTCCTTTCAACACTTTAACAGGCTCAAAAGAAGAAAGATAGAAAGCCGGCCTGCCGCCTGCAATAAGTCCTGTTAATAAAACACAGCTTAAAGCAATCAGCCAAAACATATAACTGGTAAAAGGAATTTTTATTTCAGCACTCGTAAGTGTATTAAAAGCAGGTAATGCCAATTGAACAAAAAGAAGAGAAAAAATAAATGCAATGAAAGTGAGCAGAACAGATTCAGTAAGAAATTGAAATATTAAATGATTTTTACCTGAGCCTATTGCTTTTCTTACGCCTACTTCTCTTGCTCTTTTTTCTGACCTTGCAGTTGTAAGATTGATAAAATTGATACAGGCTATCAATAACACGAGGATGCCGGCTATTGTAAAAATGTTTACATATTCTATAAAGCCGCTGACCAATTTTCCTTTATCGAAGTTTTCATACAGATGCAAGTTTGCAACAGGATCAAGAATGATATTTGTTGCCATTGACATGAAATTATCTGTCTCTGTTTTTTCAAGGTCTTTTATTTTTGGAGCAACCTGTGCATAAGAAACTCCGGGTTTTAATTTTATGAACGTCATAAAATTTGTCCAGCCAAAACCCTTTGTGCGCGCAAGTTTTACAAAATCGTCGGTAGACTCTAAATAACTGAACGGAACCAAATAACTAAACTGCAAGGTTGAGTTAGAAGGAATATCTTTTAAAACGCCTGTTACCTTTAAATCATTTTTATTATCAAAACGCACTACTTTATTTAAAGGATCTTCTTTTCCAAATAATGCCTTTGCCGTGCTTTCAGTAAGCACAATAGAATATGGATTGTTTAAAACAGCATTGGCATTTCCTTCCAATAAATTATACTGAAACATCTTAAGAAAATCACCGCCAACCTGTCCGCCATTTATGTAGAGTTTTTTATCTGCAACCATCAGGTCATGCATGCTGAAGCCATCCGTTTCAGCAACATATTGTATTTCCGGAATTTGATTGCGTAAGATCGTCGCCAGCTTTAACGAAGTGCCGCCATAATTCATCGTATCACCGTTGCCATAAAAATTGCGGCGTACCTGGTATACCTGATTATAACCGGGAAGAAATTTATCGTAAGAATATTGATAATAAACCCAAAGGCCGATGATCAATGCGACAGCCATGCCTGTTGCTAATCCCAATATGTTTAATGCGCTGTATGCTTTGTTTTTTTGTAAACTACGCAACGCAATCTTTAAATAATTTTTAAACATAGAATTTTGATTTCTGATGTCTGATTAAAGACCTGTCAGGTTTTAAAAACCTGACAGGTCTGAATATTATTCCGTTCTCAAACTCTTCACCGGGTTTGCTATTGCCGCTTTAATTGCTTTTAAGCAAACGGTTATGAGTGCAATACCGAATGTTAGCAATGCTGCCAACACAAATACCCACCAGCTTAATGCTGTTTTATAAGCAAAGTTTTGCAGCCATTCATTCATAGCATAATAACCTGCAGGTAATGCAATGCAGGTTGCGATCAATACAGGTTTTAACAGGTCCTTTGATAAAAGAATAACGATGTTTTGCACAGATGAGCCCAATACTTTCCTTACGCCAATTTCTTTGAACCGTTTGGTTGCAGTGAATGATGCCAAACCAAACAAACCAAGGCATGCAACGAAGATGGCAAGGCTTGCAAACACAGATAAAATAGTTTGCTGGCGGATATCTTTCTTATACATTTCACCGAACTGCTCATCTAAAAATTTGTATTCAAAAGGATAGGCGGCCGCTGCTTTAGTGTACTCACGTTTAACTATATCTATATTGGCTTGTATATTTCCCGGTTTCAATTTTACAACCGCCACTCTTCTATCCTCATTTGGCGCAATTACAAGCGCATCTATATTTTCCTTGAGCGATTGAAAATTAAAATCCTCTACCACGCCTATGATCCTGCGTTTTGCATCGTCCCGCACTTTGTTTTGTATCCATTTGCCAATGGCCTGATCAGGTGTCCATCCCAGTTTGGTGGCAGCCGTTTTATTGATCAGCACAGCATCCGTTGTATCTGTCGGATATTGGGCTGAAAAATTTCTGCCCGCAATAATTTTCAATCCAAGCGTTTGTACAAATTCAAAATCAGCAAACTCTGTTCTCGCATTCCAGTCTTCGTTATTATGGCCTTCTACATCAAATGCATAACCATCAAAAAATCCACCAGGCTCACCAGACATTAATGATACAGACTCAATACTGCTTTGATCTTGAAGACGGGTTTTAAAAACATTCATATTATTATAGATGTCATTATTGTCAATGGGTACTATCAGCGTTTGTGTTTTATCATAACCAAGCTGTTTATTCCTTACATAACACATTTGTTTTGTTATGATGATTGTGCCTATAATTAAAAACACCGAAATACTGAATTGCACCACTACCAGCACCTGCCTGAATGAAGCGCCGCCTTTGCCCAAACGCAACCTTCCTTTTAAAGCCTGTACAGGAGAGAAGGCAGATAAGAAAAATGCAGGATAACTACCAGCTAAAAATCCAACGATAATAATTATGCCAATAAGGAATAAATAGATCGGTAAAGTATTCCATGAAACTGTTAATGAATATCCAAGCAACTGATTATACCATGGCATTATCAATAACAAAAGACCAACAGAAAGTATGCATGAAATAGCAGTTAATAAAATAGATTCACCCATAAACTGCCAGATAAGGTTATTGCGCAATGCACCCAGCACTTTCCGCAGGCCAACCTCTTTTGAACGTTCTGCCGCACGAATAGTGGAAAGATTCATGAAGTTGATACAGGCAATAAGCAGTATAAGAACGGCGATGGAAAGAAAAATATACACCACTGTTTTATCACCATGTTTTACGCCATCAAATGCAACATTATCAAAATAAACATCTTTTAAAGGCGTAAGCGACAATGTAAAATGAAGCCCAAACTTTTTCATATCGCCACCCATATATTTTTCCATAAAAGCCGGCAGTTGCTTTTCAATCTGCGCTTGTGTTGTGTGCGGATCAAGCAATACATAGGTATAGAGTGCATTGTTTATCCACGTTGTCATCCAGCTCCTGTCTTTATAGTTCGATAGCGGTGTAACCAGGTCAAAATCCAAATGTGAATTGGAAGGAACATCTTTAGCAATACCCGCCACTTTCATTGGGCGATCTTTCTCTACCATGATGGTTTTTCCCATGGCATTATCAATGCTTCCAAAATATTTTTTCGCGGTGGTTTCCGTAAGTACCACGTTTCCCGGCTCCTGCAAAACAGTAGATGCATTACCTTTCACGAGGGGAAAAGAAAAAAAAGTGAAGAAGTTTGAATCTGCATTCAGTACTTTCTTTTCATGAAAAGATTGATTGCCTACAGTAATAAGATCATCATTGGGGTTTACACGAACAGCTTTCAAAACCTGTCCTTTAAAATCATTCATTAAAGCAGGTGCATAAGGACCCGATAAATAAGCTACTTCGTTCGTCTTGCCATCACGCTGAAAGCCACGCATTACACGATAAATATGAGCGCCATCTTTATGAAAATCATCTACACTAAACTCGTTCATGATGAAAAGAAATATCATCATGCAAACGGTAATGCCAATGGTAAGACCCATAATATTAATGAGTGAAAAAGATTTGTTCTTCACCAGGTTCCGCCATGCAGTTTTGAAATAATTTTTAAACATGGATTTTGATTTCTGATGTCTGATTTATTTTATTCACCATACACAACTGGCCCAGGTAATGACCAC
>JABDAV010000151.1:4422-5284 GCA_013289015.1 Bacteroidota bacterium
GATTTATTTTATTCACCATTCACCACTCACAATTTTATTCCGTTCTCAAACTCTTCACCGGGTTGGCGATCGCCGCTTTAATTGCCTGGAAGCTTACTGTTAATAATGTTATTATAAGCGCTCCGGCTCCTGAAACAATAAACACCCAATATGAAATAGTGGTTCTGTAATCATACTGCAATAACCATTGATGCAAATAATACCACGCTAACGGTATTGCGATGAAGCACGAGATAATAACAAGCAGTGCAAATTCTCTTGACAACATTTGCCACAGGCTTAAAACAGAAGCGCCTAACACTTTGCGCACACCAATTTCTTTTTTGCGTTGTTCTGCAACAAATGATGCAAGGCCAAATAAACCCAAACAGGAAATAAAAATTGCCAGTATGGTAAAGAAGGTAGCAAGATTGCCTACACGTTGTTCATCATTAAATTTCTTTGAATAATCTTCATCGTTGAACGTATAATCGAATGGTGCGCTTGGATTATATTTTTTGAAAACATTTTCTATTTTACCTAAAGCATCTTTTACCGGGATGCCGGGTTTAATACTTATTGTTATTACATTGGCCCAGTTAGGATCATTCAAAAAAACTGTTGGCGTTACAGGCTTGTAGGGCGATTCCATTATCATATCTTTTATCACACCCACCACCTGGTATTTTTTGTCATTAAAGTCTATTGTTTGCCCAACGATATCACGCTTCATGCCTACCTGTTTTACAGCAGATTCATTCAATATCAGGCCCAGGCTGTCGGTTGCGAATTCTTTGGAAAAATCACGGCCTTCTTTTATTTTCCAGCCAATGGTTTTTCCAAAATCCGTAGTAACTGCAATGGTGCCGAATGCCGGTAATGT
>JABDAV010000152.1 GCA_013289015.1 Bacteroidota bacterium
TCATTACTTCCACTCCAGCCTTGTTTGTTTGCAAAATTTAGTGTTTGAATGTTATTTGTATTAAACCAATTCGAGTTTAAACAATTGCGCATGTCATTTATATCACCCAACGTTTCCCAGCTCATTCCATTATCCGTTGAATACTGAATTGTTGCTCCATCATGTTCAAATTCAGTTTGCCAAACAACTTTAAACTCAATGTATGGATGAATAAGTTTGCTTATATCCAAACACGGACTTTGAACCCAGGATGCTTCATTGCTATTATAACCATCAGTTTTAAGTGCACCTGTAACCCAGCATTTATTGTTTAATGCCGTTGTATTGATAAAAGTTTTTTGAGGCATTCCCCAGGTCCAATCACTTGCAATGCCGCCTGTTATCCAATTATCATTATTATTTTCAAAGTTTGCATCGTACGTATGTGAAGGATCTACAGTAATGCATTGAGCAAACGTGTTGCTGTTTATTACAAACAATAAAAATAAAACAGTTGATATATATATATGGCTGCGCAAATTAAAATTATTAAAATATGCCTGCAAAAAATAACAATGTTAAGTTATCAAATAAAAAAGCCACAACAATATTTGTTACGGCTTCTTAAAATTATAACTATATAAATATTACTTCAACAACTCACAAGGTTTTAAACCGGTGTGTTTTTTAAATGCAGCCGAGAAATGCGAAATGTATTGGTACAAACGGAAGTGCAACTTTGAATGCAACAGGTGGCACATCCCCATATAATTATTTATGGATGGATGGAATTAATAGTAATATGCATTCTGATTTAAAGCAAGGTATATACATTGTCAAAATTACTGACGCTAATAATTGTGTAATTGATACTTCAGTTAGCGTAAATACAATAAATCCACTAAAAGTTTCTTTGGGAAAAGATACCGGCATTTGCAGTGGTGAAACATTGTTGTTATCTCCGGGTAATTATGCCGCTTACAGGTGGCAGGATGGCTCAACTAATTCAACATACCTTGTACAGAAAGAGGGAACTTATTTTGTTACTGTTAATGATGATGAACATTGTTATGCAACTGACACCATTAATATTTATAAAGATTGTGGTGGCATTTATTTTCCTGCTGCCTTTACACCAAATGGGGATGGGTTGAATGATGATTTTGGTGTAATTGGCGGCGTAACGCTTATTTCAAATTATACTTTAAAAATTTATAATCGCTGGGGTAACCTTGTTTTTACAACGTCAGATCCGGGCAAAAGATGGAAGGGCAATCTTAATAACCAACATAACGCGACTGAAACATATTCATGGTTTGCGAAATTTAATTATCAAAATAAAACATATCAGCGCAAAGGAACGACCACTGTTATTTATTAATGAGAGTGTGATATTAAACAATATCCAGGTCTCTAATCTGTGCTTTGTATTTGGTGGGAAGAACGAGCCCTTTTAAGAACCCATCCAATTTTAATACGCTGCAAAATTTATAGGAAGGAATGATTATACTCATCATTGAAAAACTATTGAAGCCAAGCAGTTGATGTACGCGTTTAGGAACAAGTAATTTTTCCACTTCGATCAATAAATAATAACGAAAAGCGCCAAGATGCTTTTTGTATTGGTTAAACAGGTCTTTTGTGAACCTGCTTTTCTCAAGGTCATTTTGCAGGTGATGCTCATAGTCTATGGTCCAGTCTTTATAATTTACCGGCAATTGTTTTAAACGCATACGGCTGCCCACTTCGTAAAACACATTGTATACTTCGGCTTTCTCTTCATCCGTTAATTTTCTTTCCAACAATTCATAAGCTGCAATAGAGTAATGGATCAGCATATACAACACATCTCTGTATGCCCAATCTGGAATAGCCGCATTCCTGTTTTGTTCAACTACAGTATGAATGCTTGTTATTTTATCGATAGACTTATGCGACGTTTCAAGATCGGCAAAGATTATAGAGCGCGCATATGTAACAGTAGAAAACAATCTGCCGATTGGATCTGCAGGTAACTTGCCTGTAAAGTAAAGCCAGTCAACTGCTTTATTCAATGCAAATTCAGCAGCAGAACCAGCAAAGATGAACATCACTGTATCAGACTTGCCCCATATCTTTCGTACGATTGAATGCTCCGGAACAAAGAGTTTAATTGTATGCACAATGCTGCTGTTATTGATAATTACAAATAAACATAAATATCGAATGAAATTTTCGTTAATGATTTGCAATGGTTCAAATCATTTAAGTGCAACGAAGTGATTATTATTTTTCAATTAACCATAACCCGTGGACGGAGTTTTTTTATAAGAGATAAAGAAGAAAAAGATGTGTGGCGATTATCCTGTTCCATAATCTTCTCCGGTTTATAAAATTTTTTGCCCGCGTAAAGCTTATTCAATGGCATCATCCTAAAGTAAAGTTTGCCATACCTGCGTCATACTTCCTTCATACCTGCTCCATACTTCCTTCATACCTGCTCCATACTTCCTTCATACTTCCTTCATATCTCCAATCTATTGATCGAAGAAATTACCCGGCTGTAGGATGATGATAATTCGTCAAAATAAGCTCCCGGGTAAACATTAGCCGGCAATTAAATAAATAAAAGGATCAATACAGCCTGCAATTATACATCTATCATTGCCTATAGACCGATGGTAAAAAAATACCTTTACATTATTGGTTGGTTTTATTTTTACTTCAACTAAAAAATAACCCGGTTCATTTTCGAGAAATTTATTAATGATAGTTGCAATATTTTCTAAAACAGACTGCGACGACATAGGCAAAAAGAAAGGGAACGAACTCCGTTCCCTTCATTAATTATTTCCGGGGCAAATTTAATGATGAATATTATATCTACCAAATTCCACGTTGGTTAAGCAGTTGTGAAATTGAAACATTCAATGTTATTGTTATGCTTAACGATATTAACTTTACACTATGATTGAGTGGATTTTTGCAATTTTAATCTTTTATTTGTTGTATAAACTAATTTTTGATTTTATAGTTCCTGTTTCAAGAGCTTCTTCCCAGATTCGCAGTAAAGTGAACGAGATGAACCAACAGTTTAACCGCCAAACAAACACACCAAACCAACAAAATACTGCTGAAAAAACCAATGTACGTCCGGCCACAGAAGATTATATTGACTTTGAAGAAATAAAATAACTATTTAGGCGGAAATTTTTATCAGAAGCGCACCAACCCCACTAACTTTTCAATCATTTTACGTTCATTCTTGTTTGTATTGTAATCTTGGCCTTGTTCTGTTAGAGATCAAGTTCAAGAATAGTTTTGGGTGTTGGCAAATGAATGGTTTGCAGGCCTACCAGTTTTGCAGCTTCAATGTTTGCTTCTGAATCATCTATAAAGAGTGTTTCTGCTGCAACCAGATTTTCATTTTTAAGAATGGTTTCAAAAATTTCTCTCGATGGTTTGCGCAAACCCATTGTATATGAATAATAAGCCCTAACAAAAAGATCGTCAAAGGCTTTAGGCTCTATTGTCTCCCGGTATTTTTTTGTGAAAGCATTATAATGAATTGCATTGGTGTTTGATAAAAGATAAATTTTATACTGCTTGCCTATTTCTTTTAACCAGGTTATTCTCTCAAGAGGAAAATCCAGCAATAATGCATTCCATGCCTGCATGATCTCATGATCTGTTAATGAAGTCTTAACCAGTTTTCTGAACGATTCATAAAAAACTTCCGGTGTTATCTTTCCGGTTTCAAGATTTTCAAACAGAGGCGTTGCGGATTGAAGGGTATAATAAGCGTTAAAATTTCCAATTCCCAAAGCGGCGAACGCCATCCCGGTTTCTTTAAAATCAATATTCAGGATAACGCCACCGAGATCGAAAATGATATTTTTAATTTTTTGCATCGGGCAAAATTATAGAGTGAAAAATCAAACTTTGTAAATACGATGATTTGTTTATTTTTGCGCTCCTTTTGCACGAAAAGTGCGGGCCTATAGCTCAGCTGGTTAGAGCACTTGACTCATAATCAAGGGGTCCCTGGTTCAAGCCCAGGTGGGCCCACAAAATAAAAGCAGTTGTGATTTTCATAGCTGCTTTTTTATTAAAGAATCCGAAAAGAATTACACCAATTCTTTTACAACATTTTTAATGACCCTTGGTTTACCTAATGTATAGTAGTGTAATACAGGCACACCAAATTTTTTCAATTCTTTGCTTTGCTCAATCAACCATTCTGTACCTACTTTTTCGCTTTCATCATCATTTTTGCAACGCGTGAGCTCTTCTGATAAAGCAGTAGGAATATCAACATGAAAAATACGCGGCAACACAGATAATTGCTTGCGGCTGGTAATTGGTTTTAATCCCGGAATTATCGGAACATTAATATCATTCTCGCGGCATTTTTTTACGAAGTCAAAAAACTTTTGATTATCGAAAAACATTTGTGTCATGATATACTCTGCGCCACAGCAAACTTTTTCTTTCAGGCGCTGCATGTCAATTTCAGGATTGGGCGATTCAAAATGTTTTTCGGGATAGCCTGCCACTCCAATACAGAATTTTGTTTTACCGCCCTCACGAATATCATCGTCCAAATAAACACCGTTGTTGAGATTCACAATCTGTTTCAACAGGTCGCTGGCATAGCGGTTGCCATCTGGTTCAGGTTCAAATGAAGCAGAATTTTTTTCTGCATCGCCCCTTATCACCAACACATTGTCAATATCCAGAAAATTAAGATCGATCAGCGCATCTTCTGTTTCGCGCTTTGAAAAACCACCACAAATAATATGCGGCACTGCATCTACCTTGTAATGATTCATAATAGCAGCGCAAATGCCAACCGTGCCGGGACGTTTGCGCACTTCAACTTTTTCAAAACTGCCATCAGCTCTTTTTTTGAAAGCCGTTTCGGTGCGGTGATAAGTAACATTAACCCAGGATGGTTTGAATTCCATCAGCGGGTCAAGATGCTCATAGATAGAATTAATGCTCTTGCCTTTTAAGGGCGGTAGTATCTCAAAGGAGATCAATATATCCTTTGCGTTGCCGATATGCTCTGTTATTTTCATTTTCAAAAAAAGTGGTGCAAATGTATTATGTTCTTTTGTTTTAACACAAAAGAACCAAAAAGAAAGAA
>JABDAV010000153.1:0-2518 GCA_013289015.1 Bacteroidota bacterium
CAGGTTTGTCTTCTTTTGCTTTGATAACAGGCATCATGTATGGCAGGTTTTCAAGGCCAAGAGCTTACCTCAGGTTTAGCAGGCATGCATTGATAGCGCCTTATCGCGATATAACAGGATTAATGTTTCGCTTTGTTTCCTATAAAGAAAATCATAACCTCACTAATGTTGAAGTGATTGTAACCTTTGGCTTAACAGAAACAGATGAAAAGGCTGAATTTAAATTTTACAGGCTACCGCTGGAAAGAGACCGCGTTGACAGTTTGCCCATGAACTGGACTGTGGTGCATCCGATTGATGAGAACAGCCCTTTATACGGATTTACGTTGGAAGATCTGAAGGCAACAGATGCGGAAGTATATGTTTTGGTAAGAGGCTTTGATGATATTTTTTCAAATACTGTTTTGCAAAGAACCTCTTACCGTTTCGACGAAATAATCTATAATGCAAAGTTTGAAAGAATGTACTATGAAAGCAATGATGACAGTACAACTATCGTTGAAATTAACAAGCTGCACAATTATAAAACGATCAATGCAGAAAATTAAGTAAGCTGTGCGCTGATAAGTTTTAAAAACTCACTGCGTGTTGTGTTCTTCATAAACTCTCCATCAAAAGCAGAAGTTGTAGTAACAGAGTTTTGCTTTTGCACACCACGCATCATCATACATAAATGTTTGGCTTCAATTACAACAGCAACACCAATTGGCTGTAATGCTTCTTTTATTGCTTCAAGAATTTGTGTTGTTAATCTTTCCTGTACCTGCAACCTGTGTGAGAACACATCAACTACTCTCGCAATTTTGCTCAGGCCTGTTATATATCCGTTTGGAATATAAGCAATATGCGCCTTGCCAAAAAAAGGCAGCATATGATGTTCACACATACTATACAATTCAATATCTTTTACAATTATCATCTCACTGATGTCTTCGTGAAATTTTGCAGAGTTTAATATGGCTACTGCATCTTGCTTATAACCCTGCACATTGAATAACATTGCTTTTGCAATGCGTTCCGGTGTTTTTAATAAACCCTCCCGTTGAGGATCTTCGCCCAAAAGCTCAATAATGTTTTTATAGTTTCCTTTCAGATTATTTACTTCTTCCTCATTATACAATTCTTTTCTTTCGTATGACATCTTTGAAAATTTAGTATAAAAATAAACAAGTTAGTTAAGCCGGGTATTCGACAAAATTTCTTTCAGTTTCGTATAAACGTATTTGCAATTGCAGTTGTTCTTTTATTAGCGGTCTTAAGATATTGTATATGGTTATAACAATGTTTTCTGCAGTTGGATTCAGTTGTTTAAACTCAGCAACATCAAGGTTGAGATTTTTATGATCAAAACGTTTGATGATATTTTCTTTTATAATGTCGCTTAAAACTTTCAGGTCCATTACATAACCGGTTTCTTTATCAGGTTCACCAATAAGTTTTACGATCAACTCATAATTATGCCCGTGAAAATGGGGGTTATTGCATTTACCAAATACACGTTCATTGGTTGCATCATCCAATGCGGGATTGTGCAGGCGATGTGCAGCATTAAAATGTTCTTTCCTGTAAACGGATACTCTATGCATTATGATTCTTCTCCAAAGTATTCAACATAAATTCTTGGTGTTTCATACAATTTCAAACTATGCAGTGTAACGTTTGCAGGAATATGCGGGAGCAATTGCTTCCATATTTCTACTACAAGGTTTTCTGTACTGCACATTTTTCCCTGCAAAAAATCAACATCAAGATTAAGATTTTTATGATCGAGCTTTTCTGTTACGTGTTCCTGTAGCAGATGACTTAAATGTTTGGCGTCTATTATAAAACCAGTGTCTTTATCAGGTTTGCCTTTTACTGTAACATATAAGTCAAAATTATGGCCATGCCAATTTTCATTGGCGCATTCGCCAAACACTTCTTCATTTTTTTCTTTGCTCCATGCAGGATTGTATAATTTATGTGCTGCGTTAAAATGCTCTAACCGCGTTAAATAAACCATTCCTTTTGTAAATAATTTATACAAAGTTACAAATAAAGAAAGCCTGTAAAAAGTTAACGCAAAAGCTTATGAATACAAACATGTTTCAAATATTTATCTTTATCACCTGCAGCAAAAAACATACATAGCGCATTTTGATCTCGATTCTTTTTTTGTAAGTGTGGAAGTATTGAATGACCCATCACTTGCAGGAAAAGCAGTGATTGTTGGCGGCAGCCGGGAAAGAGGGGTGGTAACAACCTGCAGCTATGAAGCCCGTAAATATGGTGTGCATTCTGCAATGCCAATGAAGAAAGCTTTACAGCTTTGTCCGCATGCAATTTTGGTTCGTGGCACGCGCGGGCAATACAGCAAATTTTCTAACTGGGTTACAGATATTATTGCTGCTAAAGCGCCTAAATTTCAAAAAGCGAGTATTGATGAGTTTTATCTTGATCTTACAGGAATGGATAAATTTTTTTGATCCGTTTCAATGGACGATAGAATTACGCCGGCAAATAATTGATGAAACAAAAC
>JABDAV010000153.1:2528-4992 GCA_013289015.1 Bacteroidota bacterium
TGCATTAGCGAGCAATAAATTGGTTGCAAAAATTGCGACTGATGAAGCAAAACCCAATGGCTATCTCTTTATTCAGCATGGAAAAGAAAAAGATTTTCTTGCACCCCTTCCTGTAAAAAAAATTCCGGGTGTTGGCGAACATACTTTAGCCATGCTGAACGAGATGGGCATTCACTTTATCGGAGATATTCTTCAATTGCCTAAAGGTGAATTGGAAAACCGCCTTGGCAAATGGGGGCTTGATCTTTGGGATAAAGCGCAGGGCTTGCATTACGGCAGTGTTTCTGAATGGCATGAGGCAAAATCCATTTCAACAGAAAATACATTTGAAACCAATATTGCCGATGTAGATTTTTTGTTGAGCGAGCTGGTTCGTATGACTGAGAAAGTTGCTTTTGAATTACGACAGGATCAGAAGCTTGCCGGCTGCATCGCAGTTAAGATCCGTTATCCGAATTTTGAAACAACCTCTAAACAAACAACGATCGATTATACTTTCCGCGATGATGAATTTATTCCTGTTGTAATTGACCTGTTTCACCAATTGTATAAAAAAGGAAAACCTGTGCGGTTACTTGGTGTAAGGCTGACTGATTTTACCAATATCACTTTCCAGGGAAATTTGTTCGATGATGTTTCGCGCAAAACAAATTTGTACAAAGCCATCGATAACATCAAGCTTAAATACGGCAAAAGCTTTGTAAGCAAAGCAAGAACAGCCTCTCCTAAGTCCTCTCCAAAGGAAAGGACTTAGGTTCCTGCAAATTCCAGATCGTTGCAAATATTTAGCAGAAGGCCTTAAATAACCTGAGTTCAGGATAGGGTGGTTGGCTACGTCATGTCGACGCCAGGAGACATCTCCCGAAATTCAATCAGTAAGGAATTTAAGGGACCTCTTGTGACGAGAGGTGACGGACTCAACTTCTTAGTAGTGTTTGGAAAGAAAGAAGGTTTATTATAAACTTAAATTTCTTAATCCGGGCTCGCGTTAAATAAAAAAGCCGTTCAAAATATTTGAACGGCTTCGAATTACTTTCTCGCCCTTCTCCTTAAAAGGACGGGGATGAGGCTTTATTTACCGGCAAGAAATTCTTTTATCTTGTCTTTGTGAATGATCGCTTCTTTAAAAGTATAAGCGCCCGTTTTAGGGCTACGAACAGAACGTATGACCTTGCTCCAGTTTTTTGCTTCTGATGCGGCTTTCTGATCTTTTGTCTTAATGGCCGTTTTTGCTGCCTTTGCCATAATTATTTAATTTCTTTATGAACAGTTACTTTTTTCAAAATCGGGTTATATTTCTTCAGTTCCAAACGCTCAGGAGTGTTTTTCTTATTCTTATTAGAAATATAGCGGCTTGTACCCGGTAAACCGCTGTTTTTATGCTCTGTGCATTCTAAAATTACCTGAACCCTGTTTCCTTTCTTTGCCATTGTAAAGCGCTTTAATTACTTTAAATATGATTGCCGTTGGCTCTTAATTCTTTAATAACTGCAGCCAATCCTTTTTTGTTAATGGTGCGGAGTGCATCAGTTGAAACTTTTAAAGTAACCCACTTGTCTTCTTCAGCAAAATAAAAACGTTTTGTTTGAAGATTAGGCAAAAAACGGCGTTTTGTTTTAATATTTGAATGGGAGACTGTGTTGCCGCCCATTGGCTTCTTACCGGTTACTTCGCAAACTCTTGCCATAAAATCTTTTTTTTGGGACGGCAAAGGTAATAAACTGCAACCAATAAACCGCAATCGTGTGCAAAGTTTTTGCAAAAACCCTGTTTCTGATTTGTGAATATTATGTTACCGGCAAATGAACGCTGACTGAACCTCGTGCAGCCTGCCCCGAAAACAAAGCTATTCGGAATTGCAACACTTCTGCTGCATGCCATTATGCAGTTCCGAATTAACTGTACAGGTTACAATATTATTTTTAAAATTATCACCGCGCATCGCCTTGATACGTTGCAACCGCGTAATGTTTCAAAACTTTTATTTTAAGCGAGTTATCTTCAAAATAAATGAGTTTCGATTCCCTGAACTGGTTCTTTTCATCGTAAAAGCCAACAATGCATGAAGGCCTTATTGAATCACCCTTAACAATTGCTACTGCCGGCTGGATACCAAAATCGGGAACTTTCAGCGTATCTTCTTCATCAAGATTTTTGTATTGGACCTTTACCAGGTAGTGAAAGGTTTCTTTGGTTTCATATAAACCTACCTTAAACTCATCAGTGGTTTCAAAGCTTTTTATTGTTTCCGCGTAGGTTTTTACTGCATCCGGACTAACAACTTTCCGTTCAGCGGGAATATCTTCATATTTCACTGTACCGGAATCTCCGGTTGAACTACCATTGTTATTGCATGATAAAATAAATAAGACGATTAAGGCTGCGCAAACAGTTTTCATGCTGTAAAAATAAAAGAGGTTGCTTTAATTACAACCTCTTTTTTAAAGTAGGGTATCACCTCATC
>JABDAV010000154.1 GCA_013289015.1 Bacteroidota bacterium
CAACATTGATCATTTCAATACTTCCGTTATAAAGATCTATAAAGAATTAAACGGAGAACTGGATGAAATCTATGTTGACGGAAATGCCATTGTTCATTCATCAAAAAATACGTTGCCTGAATACATTGCTAATCTTGATTTACCAAAAGATAGTTCCGCTACTTATTATTTACATATTGAAAGTTACCATCCTGTAGTGTTGGGTATTAATATTGGTACTTATGATGTTATAGAAAAAAATTCGAGCAAACAATTTGTTATTGTCATATTGTACCTGGGTATATTGCTCGCAATATTTTTTTACAACCTCTTTCTCTATTTTGCAACCGGCGATGAAAGTTATCTCCTTTACATCCTGTACATATTCTTTCTGGGTTTTGCGCAGTTCACACTTTCCGGTTATACTTTCAAATATTTATGGTATGCTTATCCATCTGTAAATTACTATGCAGTACCTGTTAGTTCAAATCTTGCAATGATCTTCGGCGTATTATTTTCAACACATTTTTTACGAACCAGATATTATAGTCCTTTCTTTCATAAAGCATTATCCGGTACAATATTTTTTGGTATTATAGCCATTATTGCAAGCTTTATTCATTTAAACAGCATTAGCTATAGCTTGCTTGTTGTAATGCAGTTTTTTGTTGGCGTTTTGATTATCAGTGCTGCTGTCATCATAATATTTAAGGGTTACAGGCCGGCATTGTTTTACGCTATCTCATGGGTATTGTTTTTATCAGGATTAATTATTTTCAGCCTTAGAAATTTCAGTATCATTCCTGCAAATGAATTCACCAATCATATTGTATATGTGGGCTCTGCAATAGAAACCATTTTGCTTTCTATTGCACTTGCCGATAGAATAAATGTGCTTAAGAAAGAAAAAGAAGATTCACATGCTGAAGCACTGCGGCAGGCACGTGAAAATGAACAAATTGTTAGTCAGCAAAATATTATCCTGGAAGAAAATGTTAATCTGCGCACCAAAGAATTGCAGAATGCAAACCTTCAATTGAATGAGGCCCTGAATAATTTAAAAGATACACAAACACAATTGGTGGAAGCTGAAAAAATGGCTTCATTAGGGCAGTTAACTGCGGGCATTGCCCATGAAATTAATAACCCGATAAATTTTGTAAAATCAAACATCAATCCTTTACGGTTAGACATTGAAGAAATTATCTCTGTGCTTGCCGAATATAACAAACTGCATGAAGTGAAAGATGATAACACCTTCAGGCAAAAGCTTTATGAAATAGAAGAAATGAAGAATGAACTGGAGATTGATTTTTTGCAAAAAGAAATAGACAATCTTATCGAAGGTATTGAAGACGGTGCTGAAAGAACGGCTGAAATTGTAAGAGGCTTGCGCACATTCAGCAGGATTGATGAAGCAGCCGTTAAAAAAGTGAATGTTCACGAAGGTATTAATTCAACGATTGTACTCTTAAAAAACAGTTTGCCGCATAACCTTAAAATAATTAAGCAATTTAATGCTGATGGTAATATAGAATGTTATCCCGGCAAGCTCAACCAGGTGTTTATGAATATTCTTACCAACGCCATCCAGGCTATAAAAGCAAAGGCTGATAAAGGTGATGATGAAACTATTGTTATTGAAACAAATGATGTTGAAAACGATCATATCGCGGTATCAATAAAAGATTCAGGTATTGGAATGACGGATGAAGTAAAGCATCATATTTTTGAGCCGTTCTTTACAACCAAAGATATTGGTGAAGGCACAGGCCTTGGAATGGCGATCGTATATAAAATAGTGCAAAAACACTCCGGAAAAATAAGTATCATTTCAACACCGGGCAAAGGGGCTGAATTTATTATAACTTTACCTTATCACCAGCATATTCCCGGTTATTAAGCATTATCTTTCTCTATGTCGTTTGAAGAAAAGAAAATAAAGGTTCTCTATATTGACGACGAGATCAATAACCTGCTTGCGTTCCAGGCTTTGTTCAGGCGTAAGTATAAAATATTTATTGCTTCATCCGCGGCTGAAGGAATAAACATCCTTAAAGATGAAAACGATATCAATGTCATCATCTGCGATCAGCGTATGCCGGGTACAACAGGGGTTGAATTTTTTCAGGTCATGCTTAAAAGCTTCCCGTCGCCGGTGCGCATTTTGCTTACCGGCTACACAGATGTGCAGGCGATAATTGATGCCATCAATAAAGGCGAAATATTCCGCTATATTAAAAAACCATGGGATGAATTTGAGTTGCAGAATGCTATTCATAATGCATACGAGATCTATATAACAAGGCAGCAGTTGAATAAAAAAATTGCCGAGCTTGAAAGAACCAATAATGAGTTGAATCATTTTGTGTACAGCACTTCCCACGACCTGCGTTCACCACTTGCATCAATGATGGGAATATTGAATCTTGCCCGCATGGAAAAATCCGTTACAGATCCTAATAACTATCTGAACATGATAGATACCTGCGTAAACAAAATGGATATTTTTATTCAAAAGATAATGGAGTTTTATAAAAGCATACGGGTAGATGATGAAATATCAGAAGTGGATTTTAAAGAGATACTTTCAGAAAGCATCCAGATATGCAAAATGCAAAACCCGCTTGTTTCATTCAATATTTTGGTTGAACAGCCCGTAAAATTTATGAATGATGCATTCCGCATTTCCGTTATTATAGACAATCTTATTTCAAATGCTGTAAAATATCAAAAATCTTCTCCCGGTGAACCGGAAGTAAAAGTGTTTGTAAAAACAGATGCTTACAAGGCATTGATTGAAATAGAAGATAACGGTATTGGTATTGTTGAAGAGCATCTCAATAATATTTTTAAAATGTTTTTCAGAAGTTCAACGCATGCGTATGGTGCAGGCATCGGGTTGTATATTGTTAAAGAAGCATTGGCAAGGATCGGCGGCGATATTTCTGTTTCTTCAACCTATAATGTAGGTACGGTATTCAGGATAATAATTCCAAATCTTGAACGCGCAGAGGGACAAATAAAAACATCAGGAAATTAGCTTTTTATTCTCAGGATTTAATTCTTATTTCGTAACTGATTTATTTATAAAAAATGACTTTAACTCCGCTATACACTTTGCTTTTTGCATTTGGTTCGTTATTTACCTGTCACGTTATTTCCGGTTCTGAAACGGAGTCCGTAAAAACTGCAGCAGTTTCAACAATTGTTGAAAAAAAAGAGTCCGGTATTCAATTTATTGAACAGGATTGGGACAAAGCCCTGAAGGCTGCTCATGATGAAAACAAACTTATATTTCTTGATATTTATGCAACGTGGTGCGGCCCATGTAAAATGCTTAAACAAAACACTTTCAC
Organism: Bacteroidota bacterium; assembly: GCA_013289015.1. Lineage (GTDB taxonomy): Bacteria > Bacteroidota > Bacteroidia > Chitinophagales > Chitinophagaceae > Parafilimonas. Next base: position 3,339 of record JABDAV010000154.1, read on the forward strand.
AGATTCAGCCGTTGGCGAATTCTTCAACAAAAATTTTATAAACATATCTGTTGATGGCGAAAAAGGCGTGGGCCCGCAATTAGCGCAACAATATTCGATAGAAGGCTATCCAACACTAATTGTTGCAGATGAAACAGGTAAAATAATTTTATATACTGCCGGCTATATTCCTGCGGATGTATTGATGCAGTTTGCCAATGAGGCACTTAAAAGAGGCGGGAGAAAACCAAACTCCTGATCGTATTTCAACAATCAACCATTATCTACATTGTTTGCAAACGATTGCTTCAATTCGTTAGAATGAATTACTAAAATAATTTTCTCTCTTTAATTTCCTTTCATCAATTAATGCAGTGCTTATTATTACTGTATTGTATTAAACAGTAATTTAACCCTGTGCAAACAAAAGATAAAATACCATTGTTTAAAAGCTGGCGTGGTTGGTATGTACTTGTGATAATCGTATTGATGTCGCTCATAATATTCTTTACCTGGTTCACACATTATTTTTCATGAGTTCTGTCGATTGGATAGTATTGGTATCAACATTGCTGCTTATTGTAGTGTATGGCTTATATAAAAGCCGCACCAGCCGCGACCTGGAAGGATATTTTCTAAGTAACCGAAATATGCCATGGTGGCTCATATTATTAAGTATTATGGGCACACAGGCAAGCGCCATTACTTTTCTTTCAGCGCCGGGACAAGCTTTTACCGATGGAATGCGTTTCGTGCAATATTATTTTGGTTTGCCGTTGGCGATGGTGGTGCTTTGTATAACCTTTGTTCCTGCATTTGCAAAGCTGAAAGTATTTACACCTTATGAATTTTTAGAGCAAAGGTTCGATGTAAAAACAAGAACATTCACGGCTGCATTGTTTCTGCTTTCTCGTGGTTTTTTCAACAGGCATCAGCGTGTACGCGCCATCAATCATTCTTTCTTCATTGTTTGGATGGAATATTTATATCACCAACATCATAATGGGTGGCATTCTTATAATTTATACGGTTAGCGGTGGCGCAAAAGCGGTGGCTTATACACAGCAATTACAATTGGTAATTATAATAACTGCTATGTGTATTGCCGGTTATTATATCGTTCATTTAATGCCGCAGAATATTCATTTTACCGATGCATTGAAAGTAAGTGGCGCATCAGGTAAACTGAATGTGATAACAACAGGCTTTGATAAAAATGGTTTTGTCTGGAAAGATAAATACAACATCGTCAGTGGTATTGTTGGCGGATTTTTTCTGGCATTGAGCTATTTCGGAACAGACCACAGCCAGGTTGGAAGATATTTAACTGCAAAAAACAGCACGCAAAGCAAGTTGGGTTTATTATTGAATGGATTGATAAAAGTGCCAATGCAGTTTTTAATATTGTTGTTGGGTGCTTTATTATTTGTGTTTTATCAATTTCAACCTTCGCCTGTTTTCTTTAATAAAGCCGCTGAAGAAAAAGTGTATGCAGCGCCGTATAATGATTCATTAAAAAATATCAGCGCAACTTTTGATAAAGTGAATGCACAGCAAAAATCAATTGCCGTTAATTATACAAATGCGCTGAACCAAAATGATCAATCATCTGCTGCACTCAAACAACAACTGCAATCACTTAATGATACAGCAAACAGTTTGCGGGTTC
>JABDAV010000155.1 GCA_013289015.1 Bacteroidota bacterium
TAGCCATGCCGGATGGGAGGCTAATGGTTACCATAAAATCCGGGTACATGGAAATTCATGATCAGAATGGTGCGCTTGTAAAAAAAATTACAGGCTTGCCTGATGTAGCTTTTGCAGGACAAGGTGGTTTACTTGATGTAGTGTTTGACCCAAATTTTACCGGTAATAAAATCATGTATTGGTGTTATTCAGAGAAATATGAATCAGGTAATGCAACAACTGTTGCCAAAGGAAAATTAAATGAAGCAGAAGGTAAAGTTGAAAATGTATCAGTAATATTTCGCGGAACGCCTACAAACAGCAACCTGCAATATGGTTCGCGGTTAGTGTTTGATAAAAGCGGAAACCTTTTTGTAAGCATTGGTGAGAAGTTCGCTCCTGAATCAAGAGTTAAGGCTCAAAGCTTAGATACCTATCTTGGAAAAATAGTAAAAATAACAACTGATGGAAAGCCTGCTGCCGACAATCCATTTCTTAAGACTGCCGGTGCAAAGCCCGAAATATTTTCCTATGGCCATCGCAATCCGGAAGGGCTGGATATAAACCCTGCAACAGGTGAATTATGGGAATCAGAGTTTGGTCCACGCGGCGGCGATGAAATAAATATTATTCGTCCCGGTAAAAATTATGGCTGGCCTGTTATTACATACGGCATAGATTATAGCGGCAAAAAAATGGGTGATAGTATTCAGCAGAAAGCAGGAATGGAGCAACCTGTTTATTATTGGGATCCTGTAATATCACCAAGTGGTATTTGTTTTTACAAAGGCAATGCTATACCGGAGTGGAAAAATAATTTGTTCATTGCCGCATTAAGCGGGCAACATCTTGACAGACTCGTAATTAAAAACAATAAAATTGTAGGCGAAGAAAGATTACTTGTTGATAAGAACAGCCGCATCCGCGATGTAACTTATTTCAACAATATGTTGTATGCTATAACTGATAACGGAGATATATATCGCATCAGAAAAAAGTAAAAGACAGTAAAGAAGCATATCTACATTATAAGAATAAACAAAGAAGGCATGCAACATTGCACGCCTTCTTTGTTATCTGTAAAATCACTTATTGAAAATCTGTGTCGCTTAAGCCGCTGTTCACTTTTACGTCTGTAACAGTCAGGTTGAAATCAACCTGTTGCGATACATCCATCTTGTAAGGCAACATTATACCGCCGCCGATGTCTTTATAATTGGAGTAGCTATATGTTGAAGTGCCCTGGTCACCTGAAACCTCATCCTTCGTTTTAAAGCCTGTTTGTACATCATAGTACTTTTTACTTACTGCACCTGAAGGAGACGTTACTGTTATAACATAAGCATCATTGCCATTTACTTCACTTAATGTTGGATCAAGCTGCAACGTATAACCCGGTTTGCTGTAATTGATCTCAGGATAAAAAGAGGTCATTTCCTGGTAACGCTTTTTGTCTGCATCATCAAGATTAATATTTTGTCCCTGCGCAGTCATACTAACACTATCCCCTTTTACAATAAGTTTTTGAATTGTCATATTCATTGCAGGCAGGCTAATGTTAAATAACATTTTGCCCGGAACCTTATACTTTCTTGTAAAAGTTATATCCTGGCCCTGCACACTTCCTGTTGCAGTATAAGACAGATCTTTTATGCTATTAATCTTATCTGCACCACCAACGGCGGTAATATATTTATTGATAACATCAATAGCTGTTGTACCTGGTGGAACGGGTTTTTTAGGCTTGCCGGAAAGAACATTATTGGAAGGATTGATATCAGGATAATCATGATCCGGATCAATCGTAACTTTTGCAATAGCTGATGCAGATGGATATTCGAACGTCCATGAACCGCCGCGCTGCCATATTTCAGCAGGAAGTGTAATGGAATCTTTCTGGCCGTTTTCCATTTCGATCAACATTGGAACCGGCAGCACCATTTGTTCATTGTTCACTACTGTTATCAATGCGCCCTTTGCAGGATCGTTATCAACATATTTAATATCAGTAACGCCCTGGTCAAGTTTTGAATTGGTTAAGAACCATCCGCGCCAGAAATAGGAAAGATCTTCACCGCCTACATTTTCCATCGTTCTGAAAAAGTCGTAAGGTGTTGGATGTTTAAATGCCCACCTTGCAACATAGGTTCTGAATGCAGAATCAAAACGTTCAGGCCCTAAGATATGATAACGTAAAATGTCTAGGCCGGCGCCGGGTTTCATATAAGCAGCAATCCCCAAAAATTGTTGCTGCGTTACATCAGGAATGGTCATGATTGCATCAGCATCTTTTTTGAAAATGTATCCTGCTACTTTTTGCACATCCTGCTTATTATTAAACTCACCATTATTAAAAACTTTTGTATCAACGCCGTTGATGAATGTATTAAAACCTTCATCCATCCAGGGATATTTTCTTTCGTTTGAACCAACGATCATCGGGAACCAGTTATGGCCAAACTCATGATTGGTAACACCCCATAATCCACCACCTTTTGCTTTCCATCCGCAGAAAACAATGCCCGGATATTCCATTCCGTTTACATTGCAGGCAACATTGGTTGCAGAAGGATAAGTGAATTCGTACCATTCTTTGGAGTATAATTCAATACAACCTTTTATAAATTCTGTTGAGCGGTTCCATGCATTATCGCCTGCACTTTCTACAGGATAAACAGATTGTGCCAATGCTTTTTTGCCACTTGGCAAATTAATGCGGGCCGCATCCCATATAAATGCTTTTGAAGCAGCCCAGGATACATCTCTTGTTTGCCTGCACAGGAAATGCCATGTAAGAGATGATTTATTTGGATAATAACCTGTGCTGCCCAATTCATTTGCGCCAACTATTGTTACTGTCTTATCACTGTTTTTTGCCTGGTTAATGCGGCTTAAAACTGTTGGTGTATATACTTCTGAAGGATTCTGCACTTCGCCTGAACCAACAATAATTAAGTTTGAAGGTGCTGTAATGGTGTAATCAATATCACCATATTCAAGATAAAATTCACCTGCGCCAAGATAAGGCAACGTATTCCATCCAAGCACATCATCATACACACACATGCGCGGATACCATTGTGCAACTGCATATATCCATCCATTCTTTGTATTCAATCTTCCCATGCGGTCTGTACCATATTCCGGCACCGTAAATGCATAATTAATTTTTAACTCAACAGTCCCTGTTTTGGCAGCAAGTGGCTTAGGTAACCAAACCTGCATGCGGGTGTCACTGATTATATATTTTACATCTGCAGCTTTACCATTTGATATTGCCTGCACTGAACTTAATTCATCGCCATTGGTAAATGCACGGTTAGCCCAGCGGCCACCGGTTAATAATGATGTTTCCTGCGCGCGTGAATCCTGGCGGTAAATATTCTGATCTAACTGCAACCATAAAAATTTTAATTCATCAGGACTATTGTTCTTGTATGTTATAACAACAGTGCCTGTAATTTTATGCTGCGCAGTATCTAATGTTGCAGTTATTTTATAATCTGCACGATTCTGCCAGTAACCTGGCCCTGGTTCTCCGCTTGCGCTGCGGTACTCATTACCATTTGAAGGATAAAATAAGGGTGCAAAAGCTGCGTGCTGGTCATAGTTGGAACTATCATTGGTTTGTGCAAAAACAGAAGTGTTTGCCAATACAACCATTACTAAAAATCCAGTGAGTAAACGTTTCATAAATGAATAATTGTTAATTGAGGTGGCGAAGGTAAAAACTAAAGAAGCTTGGTAAAATAAAAATTTTGATAAAGGATTTTACTTGTTTTAGAGTGTTCATTTAGCAGCTTTGAAATTATCAATAGCTTGACGATGACTGTAATATGAGCGACCGGTACATAGTAATCAGCCGGTTAATAAAAACTATGAAATCTGTTCTATCTTTCCACTCTTAAAATCAAATATTGAAAACTAAGTTTTTGTTTACACTGTTGTTATCTGCGTTTTGCTTTTTGTGTGCATGTAAAACATGTGGCCAGAACATAAAACCTGATACTGTAAAAACAGGTATCTATGTTACCAGTATTCACGATATTGATTTTAAACAGCAGGAATATACAGTTGATTTTTGGTTATGGATGAAATACAAAAATCCTGATTTTGATTTTTCGCACAACCTTGAAGTACCATTGGCAAAAACGGTTGACAAATACTTTGAAACGATAGATACCACCGGCGGAAGCGTTTTTATCCTGATGAAATTGCAGTGCGTGATGAAAGATTCGTGGCGCATCACTAATTTTCCTTTCGATAAACAGGTGTTGAGGCTCTCTATAGAAAACTCTCAATACGATTCCAGGTCACTGGTATTTGTGCAGGATAGTTCAGGCAAATATTTTGATCCGCGCTTCACATTACCCAACTGGACGATCGATACATTCCGCGTAACGGTGGGAACCAAAGCGTATGAAACAACTTTCGGCGATGAAACCCTTACGAAGCCTCATACAGAATACAGCTCTTTCAGGGTAAGAGTAAGTATCGGCCGTGATGCAACAGGATTGTTCTGGAAACTCTTTATTGGTATGTATGTGGCATTTCTTATCGCCTATGTTTGCTTTTACATTCACGCAGACAGTATTGACTCCCGTTTCAGTTTAAGCGTTGGCGCTTTGTTTGCGGTTATCGGTAATAAATATATTGTAGATGCATCTTTGCCTGAAAGTATTACGTTTACTTTGGTTGATACATTGCACGGCATAACATTGCTCTTTATTCTTTGCATTATTGCAGCCAACACATATTCCCTGCGGTTGGTGAAACAAAACAAACTCGGGCAGGCCAATAAATTTGATATGATCATTGCACAGGTGTTGTTTGTGTTATATGCTATATTGAATGTTTATTTTATAAGTAAGGCTGTGCATGGGTAAATAACAGGCTGTATCCCATGAACTAAAAAGAGGTTGTTTGCGATGCAAAACCAGGTCAGAGATTGCAAG
>JABDAV010000156.1 GCA_013289015.1 Bacteroidota bacterium
TTTTGCATTGCAACAAGCTTATCTGCAACGGCTAATGCGCAATGCAATATATTTTCACAAAGCGATGTAAATAATCCAATAAAAAAAATAGAGGAGGCAAAATCTTTATTTAACGCCAATTTCGTTGATATAGATAATGATGGCGATCTTGATTGTTATGAAAATTATGTTGACGCAAAAAGCAATCTTCATTTTATACTTTTAAGAAATATTGGTACACCTAAAGTACCTCAATATAAAATTGATACGGCTGATGGATTTCCAAATGCTGCAGTTGGCGTATCTACCAGGTGGAATAACGGGTTGTCAAGATTTGTAGATATAGATGGTGATGGTGATTACGATTGTTTTATTTCGTTGTATGAAACAACATCGTTCGGTTATTCTGAAATTGTTTTTTATGAAAATATAGGAACTAAAGAAAAACCAAATTTTGTAAGAAACGATGCAAAGAACCCGTTAGGATCTGTTAACGGTCATTATTACATAGATTTCAATCTTGCGGACGTTGATGGAGATGGTGATTATGATATGGTTTTCGCGGATTTATATTATTCAAGATTTTTTGAAAACGTTGGTACAAAAACAAATCCTTTGTTTGTTCAACAATATGGCAGCAATAATCCCTTTGCACAATCAGGTTTATACGGGTATGAATCTTTTTACGACTGGAATAAAGATGGTTTACCGGATTATGGTTTTTCATCAAATGGATTTTATTATAGAAATGTAGGTTCAGTTGGTAATGCTTCATTTGTTGCAGATAAAAATGGCCCTAAAACAAAATTGGGTTATGATGGCCAATGGGTTGATATAAATAATGATGGTTATCCTGAAATTTTTGCACTATATGGACCTATGGAAACAACATCGCCACATTCAGAAATCATGGCTCAAAATATTAATGACTCAACTGTAAGGCTTACAGCCATTCCTAAAGGAAATTATTTATACAGATGGAGAAAAAAGGGTAAAATAATTGAAGATGAAACTAAAAGTTCACTCATCGTAAACCAAAATGGTTTCTATACTGTAGAAATAAAAGATAGTTGTGGCGTTGGAACATCTTTGCCGTATAAAGTTTCGACATTATTTAATGCAGTTAGCGATGATGAATCAAGTGCAGTTATAGCTAATGATAAAATAGATATGCACGCATTTCCCAATCCGTTCACTTCAGAATTTATAATTCAGTTAAATGGTTCACTAAATCAAAACAGTGTTATAAAAATTGCTGATGCAGGTGGAAAAATTGTTTCTGAATTTACTGCAACAGGCAATGCTGTCAATGCAGGAAGGCAATTACAGCCCGGCATTTATTTCGTGCAGGTATTGCAAAACAATGTTGTTATGTTCAGGCAAAAAATAATAAAACAATAATCGATCTTGCGATAAATAATCACGCAGGTTTTATCATGAGTCAAACATTGCAGCCGTTTAGTTGTATCTACTCTCCCAACGTTCCTGAGCTGCTTACAGAGCTCGGTTGTTCACTCGTTATAAGTACTTACCAGGCAGGAAAATTGGTTTTTATTAGTGCAAAAGACAAAACAAAGCTTGTGCAGTTGGGCAAAACAATTCAAAAGCCAATGGGTGTTGCTTTTGATGGCGAACGATTGGCCGTTGCAGGAAAAGATAATGTTTTTCTTTTTTCATCGGCGCCGTTGCTTGCAAAAGGTTATGCGCGCCAGCCGGATACTTACGATAATATTTTTTTGCCAAGAGCTCAATATTATACAAGCCTTTTAGACATTCACGATCTTGTTTGGATAAACGATAAATTATTAATGGTGAACACACGGTTCAGCTGTTTATGCTGGTTGGATAATGCATATAATTTTTTACCGTTCTGGAAGCCAGAATTCATAACGGCATTAATGCCTGAAGACCGTTGCCACCTGAATGGTGTTGCAATAAAAAATAATAAACCTGCATTTGTTTCAATGCTTGGCGTTTCTGATGAACCGGCCGGCTGGCGCAACAAAAAGACAAATGGTGGTGTTATTATAGATGTTGATTCAGGCGAAATTGTTTTGAACAATTTGGCCATGCCGCATACACCGAGAATAATTAATGATGCATTATATGTTTTGCTTTCTGCAAGCGGCGAATTGATCAGGGTTGATATTAATTCCGGAAAATTTGATATAATAAAAAAGTTCGGCGGCTATGTAAGAGGAATGGCTTATTACAAAGGCTTTCTCTTTGTAGCCTATTCAAAAATAAGAGAGAAATCTTCTGCATTCAGCGATTTGCCTATAGCTGCAACGTCAAAAGAAGCAGGCATTGGAATTATGCATTTTGAAAGCGGAAATATTGTTGGTGAAATTAAATATCAAAACAGTGTGGAAGAGATCTACGATTTGCAGCTAATTGCAAACACAAGACCCGGTATGATAAATTTTGATCAGCAGGAAAAAGATTTAGCCATCAGCTTACCTGGCACTGCGTTCTGGGGAGTAATCACAGAAGAAAAATAAAATACCAACCGAAACTATATAAGCATTTATATAATTCCAGGCAATAAAAAACAACCTGCAATGTTGCAGGTTGTTTTACAAAAAAACCCGGTTTCATTATTTGCGATGTAATGCAGTATCGCTCTTTACACTTTCATGCGCATAGCTTGCCGGTATTGCTGCAGATGGCGTATTGGTAACATATACTGCAAATACAGAATTGGAAACAAATGTTCCTGTATTAGGAATAAATGGCAAAGGATTCTGCGCTTCAATACCACCATAAATGTATCCTGCCAATATGCGTGTATTTGGTGGTAATGCAGATAATTTAATCACACTGTTATCATAAGCATACCCTTGTGCAGGCAAACTGCGGTTAGGCAGGAAAGGAATACTGCCGCCTAATAACCTGTTGCCCGGAATTGGATTTACATGGATGAATTCTTTGTAAGTGCCATCAGCAGACTGCTGAAAGGTACTTATGTCTTCAACAAAAGGGAAACCATCATTTCTGCCCTGTTGTGTTGCAAGATCATAAACAATTTTTTGCGAATCAGTTTGCGCATAATAATAATGCCCGATGCCGCCAAAAAATGTGTGGTATACTGTTTTTGTAGCAGCACTGTCATAAACAGAAATTACAGGACATGAATATTGACTGAACTTCTGCTGGCCGCTTGTATCAACTACAGGTGTTGAAGGGCTTGTAATGTAAACCGGGTATGTATAAGGTGCAATAATGCCTGGTTTAAAAACACCGCCAAAAGATGTAATGCGCTCCATGCCTGTTGCAGGATCTATATCGGGAACAATATTGCCATCGCGGCGATGGAAAGGATGATCCGCAGAAGTATTGGTTGCAGCACCATAGCTGAGTATCTTCAGATTGCCTGGCGACAAAGTGAATGTGCGCACCTGCTCAGTATATTTTTGTGAAAAAGTATTGCCGCCGAAAGCGCGGTATTGCCCATCGAAACGCTGGCCAAACACGAGATAAAAAACATTGTTCAGCTTAAACACATCACCGCCGGTAACTGCAAACCTGTCGTCTTGTGCAACATTGAATAATGCGCGTATTTGCGCAACGCTTGCTCCCGAAGAAACAGCCTGCACAAGGTCTTCAACCTTTACTCTGATAATAGTATTGAATGTGCGCATATTTGATTTATTCGCATTCCATCCGTAACCACCTATAAGATATAGCATATCAGTACTTTCATCATGATAATATTGCTGGTTGGTTGATTGCAACGGTGCAGATAGTATGGTATCAAGCAGGTTTACATCAAATGATTTGTAAGTACCTGCCTGCGGATCTATTACGAAAATAAAATTGTTGGAACTGTCTGCAATAAAATTGTTTTCAGGCGCGCTCTGAAAAGTATGAAGCCCTTGTCTTCTTCCACCTATTATCAGCAAAAGGCCTTTCTGCGAAACTGCGCATGAATAAGATTGAAGATGTGGCAATGTATCACCCCCTGTATAATTCATTTCTTCAAAATCCATTGTAAAAGGCAATGCACTGTCTTGAGCGTTGGGCGGCAATGCAGCCAGTGCATTTTTCTTTACCGCCGCCTGCGTCTTGCCGGTATCATTATCATTAACGTTCTTATTAGTGTCATTACATGCTGCCAAAGCAAGCGCTGCAATGAATATAAAGAAGTGCCATTTTTTTACAGGCAAATATTTCATACAGATAAATTTTATTGTTGAGGTGGAAGGCTGGCATTACTTTGAAGATTAGCCACGAAATATAGAACCGTAATAAGTTTGTTTGGCGACAGATCTCTTGTTATGGGCATATATATCGAATCATTAATATCCCGTGTTAGGTAATAAGGAATAGCACCATTTGCTATGTTTAAACCATTTTGGTTATAAGGCGGTGGTGGTGAAGTTGGATTATAAGCTATCCACGGCGGATTAATGGCAAAGATGGAAAATGAATGCAGGTTTGTAAGATCAATAAGGTTACGCATAGAAGGATACAACTTCATATACGGCGCCATCATAGTCTGCACTTCTTCCCATGAAGGATTGGTATTTACATCAAATTGCGACCACACAAGACAGGATATAAGATGTTCCTGCATTGGAGTAAAAGTTGTCCAGTCCGGCTCAGGCTGCTCCGGATCAAATACATTGATAAAATACAATTGGCCATCAAGTTGCTCTGTACGTTGTCCGGGATCGCTTACCACAGTTAATGTTACAGTGGCAAAACCATTTTCATCTGATGGCGTGATGGTAGCCTGCAATGCACCATCTGCCTGCGGCGT
>JABDAV010000157.1 GCA_013289015.1 Bacteroidota bacterium
ACCAGCGGGCACTGCAATAAGTTTTCAATCAGTAAGAGCTGCATTGGCAAACCCGGTGAAGAGTTTGAGAACAGAATGATGAGCTGTGAGAAGTAAGAAGTGAGAGGTTGAATACTTATAATTTAAAACGGAAAACTTAAAACGTACAACGTGTTCAAAACTTATTTCAAAACAACGTTCAGAAGCCTTTGGAAAAACAAAGGCTATAGTTTTTTAAACATTTTTGGTTTAGCTATTGGTATTGCCTGTGCAGGTTTAATTTTTTTATGGGTGGAAGATGAATTGAACTGGGATCAATTCAACACAAAAGAAGACAGCTTGTACCGTATAAGAGAAAACCAGAAGTATGATACTTATGTTGCCACGTTTGGTTCAACGCCTGCGCCGATGGCTCCTGTAATGCAACAGGAAATTCCGGGTGTTGCAAACACCTGCCGTATTATCGGATGGAACACAAAGCTTATAACAATTGGCAATAAATCAATGTATGCGTTTCCCAATTATGCGGATGCATCTTTGTTCAGCATGTTCACATTTCCGTTTGTTCAGGGGAATGCAGGAACTGCTTTTACGCAATTATATTCAATGGTTGTTACAGAATCAACCGCAAAGAAATTTTTTGGAGATGAGAAAAATGTAATCGGTAAAACAGTACGTGTTGACAATAAGCAGGATTATGTTGTAACAGGTGTTATAAAAGATATTCCGAAAAACTCAACGGTGCAATTTGAATGGGTTGCACCTTTTCAAATCTGGTGGGATGAAAATAAGCAATGGGCGCAAAGCTGGGGCAATAACGATCTTGATACTTATGTCGAATTAAAGCCAGGTGTTAGTGCTGCTTCAGTAAATAAAATTCTCTATGATTTTATACAAAAGCGCGAACCAAAATCGAATGCAAGGCCATTTTTATGGAGTGCAAAAGACTGGCATTTGCGGGATGAATTTGATAATGGCGTGCAAACCGGTGGTGGACAAATTGAATACGTACACCTCTTTTCCGTCATAGCATGGATTATTTTGTTAATTGGATGTATCAACTTTATGAATCTCGCAACTGCACGCAGTGAAAAACGTGCAAGAGAAGTAGGTGTTAGAAAAGTATTGGGCGCGGGAAAACAAAATCTCATCTTTCAATTCATCGGCGAAGCAATATTCATGGCTTTGCTTTCTGCAATATGTGCGGTAATAATTATGGCGCTTACATTGCCTGCATTCAATTTACTCGTTCAGAAAGATCTTGCAATAGGCCTTACTAAGCCATTTCATATAGCAGCACTGCTTGCCATTACTTTTATCTGCGGTTTGATGGCAGGCAGTTATCCTTCACTGTACTTATCGTCATTTAATCCTGTGTTTGTTTTAAAAGGACTAAAGCTGAAAGACAGTAGTGCAGCATTTATCAGGAAAGGATTGGTGGTGTTGCAATTCAGCATTTCAATCGTACTTATTATAAGCACAATAATTATTTTTCAGCAAATACAGTATGTAAAAAACAGGAGTCTTGGGTTTAATAAAAATAATTTGCTTGAAGTAAACACAAATGATGAATTCAATAAAAATTTCGGAGCAATTAAACAAGATCTTTTAAACAGCGGTCTTATTGACAACCTTGCACTTTCTGATTATACAACTTTATATGGAGGCAATAATACTGACGGGCTTACATGGCAAGGAAAATCAGTCAATAGCAAAGTGCTGATATCTAATCGCGGTGTATCCCCGGGGTTTATGAGTACTTATGGTTTAAAAATTTTAGAAGGCAGAGACTTTGTTATAACAGATAGCATCACCTCAAAAAAACAAAACATACTTATAACGCAATCACTTGAAAAATTAATGGGCAAAGGAAATGCTATAGGAAAAACTATGCGTTGGGATGGTGATACGAGCGGCACAGTTTTAAATATTGTTGGTGTGGTAAACGATTTTGTATATGGTGATATGTATGGCAAGCCTGACCCTGTATTTTTTTATTGCCCTGAATATAAAAACACATCAGAAATGTATGTGCGTTTAAAGCCAACGGCTAATGTTGAAACCGCATTGAAACAAATAGAAACAATCGTAAAGAAAGATAATCCTTCCTACCCTTTTACCTATCAGTTTGCAGATGATCAATTCAATAAAATGTTTTTGAATGAAGCATTAGTAAGTAAATTATCAAGAGTGTTTGCTGCACTTGCCATTTTTATTTCCTGTTTGGGTTTATTCGGGTTAGCAGCATACACGGCGGAACGCAGAACAAAAGAAATTGGCATAAGAAAAGTATTGGGAGCAAGCGTTTCGGGTATTACAACATTATTGTCAAAAGACTTTTTGCAACTGGTTGCCATTTCATGCATTGTCGCTTTTCCTGTTGCATGGTGGATGATGCATAGCTGGTTACAAAATTATCAATACAGGATTGAGATAAGCTGGTGGATATTTTTAGCAGCAGGTGTTTCAGCCATACTGATTGCTTTAATTACTATCAGCTTTCAATCCATTAAAGCGGCAATAGCAAATCCGGTTAAGAGCCTGAGATCGGAATAGTCAGGAGTGAATAGTGAATGGCGAATGAAATCAGGCATCAATAAATCAGACATCAGAAATTAGCTTCTATGTTTAAAAATTATTTCAAAACAGCATGGCGTAATATTAGAAAAAACAGAGTTTTTGCCTTTATTAATATTACGGGTTTGGCAATTGGCATTGCGGCAAGCCTTATACTTTTTATTATAGTTAAGTATGAATTGAGTTACGATACTTTTCAAAAAAATTATAGCAGCATTTATCGTGTTGTAACACAGGAAAAATATTCTGATGGCATTATCTATAACGATGGTATTACCATTGCAGCATCAGAAGCTTTGAAAACTTATTTCCCGCAAATTACTTTCAGCGCAGTTGCTTCAACCTACGGAAGCCAGGTAACGGTAAATGACAATAAAAAATTTATTGAAGACAAAGGAATACTTTTTTGCGAACCTGGATTTTTTAAAGTGTTTGATTATACCTGGCTAAACGGTAACGCAATTGCTTTGAAAGACCCCAATAACGTTGTTTTAAGCCAGGCAACAGCAGAAAAATATTTTGGAAACTGGCAACAGGCAATTGGTAAAACAATAAAACTTGATAATAATATCACGCTTAAAGTAACCGGCATACTGGCAGATGCTCCGGCAAATTCGAGTTTTCCTTTAAATGTTTTAATATCATATCAAACATTTAAAAGCAATACACAATATGGCTATACAGATGATTGGAACGGAACGTCGAGCAACTTTCAAACATATGCATTGTTGCCGCCAAATGTTGATCCTTCGCTTATTAATAAGCAACTTTCAACATTCAGCAATGAACATTACAAAGGTGGCAATAGTAAGAAATCAAACTTTCTTCAGCCATTAAGCAGCCTGCATTTTGATGATCGTTTCAGCAATCTTGCTCAATTGGTAACCAGCAAATCAACATTGTGGACGTTATCGCTTATTGGCATTTTTATTTTATTGATGGCGTGCATCAATTTTATTAATCTTTCAACAGCACAGGCTGTAAAAAGGTCAAAAGAAGTAGGCATCAGGAAAGTGCTGGGCAGCAATCGTGTACAGTTATTTTTTCAGATGATGGGCGAAACTTCTCTTATTGTTTTGCTCGCTGTTGTAATAGCTGTTGTTGTTTCCTATCTTATTTTGCCATATGCAAAAAGTATAGCTTCAATTCCTGAGCCTTTATCATTGTTCAATATTTCTTCCTTTGTATTGCTCATAGGTGTAGCTGTTGCCGTTACTTTTTTAGCAGGCACTTATCCTTCATTAATAATGGCACGCTTCAACAGTTTGCAGGCATTAAAAAATAAGATCTCTTCAGCAAAAACAAATGGTATTTCATTAAGGCGCTCATTGGTTGTACTGCAGTTTGCCATAAGCCAGGTGCTTATTATTGGAACAGTAATAGCGGTTAGTCAAATGGATTTTATACAAAAAGCTGATCTCGGTTTTAATAAAGATGCGGTGCTGATGATTGACACCAATACCGATAGCGCAACCAATTCCCGGTTGGATGCTTTCAAAACAAAACTTTTGGGCATGCATGGCATTCAGAATGTTTCATTGAATAGTGATGCGCCTTCATCAAATAATAACTGGTCAACCAATTTTGCATTTGATCATCGCCCTGATGAAAATTTTCAAATGCACCTGAAATTTGGTGACGCTGATTATCTGAAAACTTATGGCTTGCAATTAATAGCCGGAAGAAATTATACAGAAAGCGATACTGCAAGGGAAATGCTGGTGAATGAAACAATGGTTAAAATGCTTAACCTGCAATCGCCGGATAAAATTCTTGGAAAGCAAATAAAACTTGGCAACGACTGGTTAACGGTAACCGGCGTGGTAAAGGATTTTAAAGATCATTCACTGCGTGAAAATGTTAAGCCTGTAGTTATTACCACATCAAAAAAAATCTATAGTGAAACAGCTGTAAAAATTCATTCACCTGATATGCAGGCAACTACAGCATCTATCGAAAAAACATGGAATGAATTTTTTCCCGAATACGCATATACATCTTATTTCCTGGATGATACTATTACACATTTTTATGATGAGGAAAATCATTTATCATTATTATATAAAATTTTTGCAGGCATTGCTATACTCATTTCCTGCCTGGGT
>JABDAV010000158.1 GCA_013289015.1 Bacteroidota bacterium
GAAAAGGTTAATAATGAGCAGGCTTTCAATCAGCAAAAAAAAGATGATGTAGAACAACCAACAGAAAGGAGAAAAGAAAAAAATCTTTCTGGAGATATTTTAAAACAGCAAAAAGATAAAGCTGAAACGCGATCATCGCCTGAAAATACTTTGCCCGGAATTTCAGAAGATAAAAATGTATTTGCCAAAGATGATAAAACTATTCCGCCGCAAAATAAACTTTCTGACAAAAGAAGTGATGTAAAAAAACGTGATGAAGATGAAGCAATGTATGTTGATTATGCAGGCATAGTATTGTTGCATCCTTTTTTAAATACGCTTTTCCTTGAAATGGAATTAGTAAAAGAAAAGAAATGGGTTAACGAAGAAGCACAGCAAAAAGCCGTGCAGGTTTTGGCATATTTAGCACTGCATGAAGATTATTGCCCGGAATATAAAATGCCTTTATTAAAATTTTTATGCGGATTAGAGTTCGAAGATTTTGTAGCGCCTGATATTGTTTTAACTGACGCTGAAAAAACAATGACGCAAGAATTAACGCAAGCTGTAATTAAATATTGGACTGCCATTGGTAATGTGTCTGCCGCAGGTTTACGGGAATCTTTTTTACAACGTGAAGGAAAGCTAACAGTTGTGGAAGAAGGATGGCGATTAACAGTAGAACGAAAAACAATAGATATACTAATAAGTAAACTGCCATGGGGTATTTCCTTTATCAAACTGCCATGGCTGCAGCAAAAGCTGTTTGTTGATTGGGTTTAATTTTTTAATTTTTTTAAAGCAAAACTTATGAAGAAAATTTTTTCAAAAATCAAATTTTTTATTTTTTCCACGCTCTTTATTATTTTTTCATTTTGTGCCATATCCCAGGATGTTGATGTAAGTGCAGCCAATCCGGATTTTCCCCAGGTTGTAACTGTTGCAGGGCCTAACACTCCCATTACAATTCACTCCACAGGTGTGAGCGGAAATGTTTTCTGGGGCATTACCGGGCATAATTCTGTCCCCGGTCCTTCATGTCCTTCAAGTTCAGCCAGCACAGAAACATATGATTGCAACGGTGTACATGTTGTTATCCCTGTACATTCAACTGATGTTGGTGTACCGGTAAGTTCCGGCGGCCATCCGGAAAATGATGGAACAATTAGTTTTCCGGGACCATTAACCCCGGGCCAAATAATAACCATTACTTTAACTGTAACTTCCGCATCAAATCCGGCATTAACGCAACCAAGAAATTATGTAATTAAAGTTGTTAAGCCAAGAGACGTTATGCTGGTTTTAGACAGATCCGGTAGCATGAGCACAATAACATCAGGCAGTACGCCTCCGACATCGAGATGGAATGCTTTAAGAACTGCAGTTTCGTTATTTATGGATCAGTATGAAAGCTTTCATATTTCAGGTGACCGTATTGGCGTTACCTTCTTTGACACACATGCAGATATGCCGCCACCAACCGCACCTTTTAATACCAGCTTCTATAACGTAACAAATTCAAATGCGGGTGATCCAAATTCTTCCAAGAATAAAGTGCTTTCTATAATACCAGGCAATCCATCTTCCGGATCTACAGCAATGGGTGAAGGAGTATTAGGAGGTAATGGGAAATTTCCAAACCCATTGGTAAATCAACCGGCCACGTTATTGTTTAGTGATGGTATACAGAATACCGGCGTAATGATAAATTATTCTACAGGCAGCGATGGTTCACCGGCAGGATCATTACCCGGTACGCATGCAGGTACAACTCCCATAAATTTAACAGGAGGGAAAATTTTTACTGTAGGATTTGATGCGCCTGCTGAAGCATCTGCCTTATTAGGCAATATTGCTTTAAACAATGGCGGTGGGCCAAATGGCTATCAAAACACTCAGACAGGGGATGCATCCGATATAGCCCTGGCAAATCTTTTCAATAATACTATTCCAAACCTTCTCAGTGGCGGAAGCCCGCAATTGGTAGATGTAAGACGAGGCGTATTTGGCAATTCACAAAAATCAATCGTTGAAACATTTACTGTTAATAAAAGTATCAATAAACTTTTCTTTGAAGTAGTTGGATTAGGTTATGCCACAATATCCAGCGTTAAACATAATGGTGTTGAAAAAATATCAACAGGCAATGTGATACATGGACAAGGTTATGTTGCTTTTGCTGATTCGCTGTCAAATGCAGATAGTTCCCAGGGCGATTGGCAAATTACAGCCATGCCTTATTATGGAGAATTAGCTTCGGCTGGCAATATTCAGGGTTCTAATTATTTTGTTTCAGCTACAGTGGATGATCATCTTGTAGATTATAAATGTGGCTCAGGAAATAATAGTTTTAAAGTTGGTGATACATTCAAGCCTTCTGTTCAACTTCAATATATTGGCCGTACAATCAAAAATGCCACTATAAAAGCAATCATTTTAAAACCCGGTGATGATTTAGGTGACTTGCTTGCGCGATCCAATATTAATGTAGATACCAGCAGCGGCGCAGATCTTTCAGTTGCTGAACAAAAGTACCAGGCATTATTAAAGGATTCAACTTTTCTTAATAAATTAAAAGCAACTAACCAGGTGGTTAATTTAACCTATCGTGCAAGTGACAGTACTTACTCCGGAGATTATCAGTTCAACGACATTTCGGGTGTTTACCAGGTTATTTACATGGTAGATGCTGATGATCCTGTTACGGGTAAAGTATTACGTTACAATCAACAAAGCATATATGTTCGTTTTCCTGATGTAAACATTGATAGTTCTAATGCTGTTTTAACTGCTACTGCCCAGGCAGGTATAAGTACGCTTACTTTCCGCCCAATAACATCTACAGGAAGGTTCGTAGGTCCGGGCTGGGGCAATACTATTGGGCTAAGCGGCAACAGCATTCAGTTAACAAATATGATAGATAATGGTGATGGAAGTTATACATTAACGATTAGCGGAGACACTACACAAAATGTAATACTTACCATTGGCGGAGACACAACATACAACGGTCAATTACAAAATATAGGAAAGGGCGGTAATTCCAATCCTATTGGTGGTGAAATCTGGAAAGAGTGGTGGTTCTGGTTAATAGTAATTCTTATTTTAATTATTATTATCTGGTCTGCCTCGAAAAAAAAGAATCCTTAGTTAGTTTATATAACTTATGAAGCTGACCCAGGTAATGAAGCTGTGTTATACATAGTTTGTATAACACAGCTTTCATGATTTGTTTTAAACAAATCATCCTATAAAATAAAAATTATGCCCGGCTTATCCTTTAAGGCAAAGAATATTCAATCTGAAAAGGGAAATATTCTGTATGCTAAACAGTCTCCTTTTTTTAAACCCGTTATTCAAGCCAGGCTCGCTATCAATCAACCCAACGATGCATACGAACATGAAGCAGATACAATGGCTGATCGTGTTATGCAAATGAGTGACTCTTCAATCGGTAATAATGCTTTCTTCAAGCCTGCTGTTACACCTGTTCAGCGCAAATGCGCGCATTGTGAAGAAGAAGAAAAGAAATTGCAACGTAAAGAAGACGGTAATCAACAAACAGCGGATAAACATACTGAATCATACATCAATACATTAAGCGGAAAGGGAAGATCATTAAGCAATGAGGAAAGAGGTTTTTTTGAACCAAAGTTTGGCCGTGATTTTTCAAATGTGCAACTGCATACAAATAGCGAAGCAAATACTTCAGCCAAAAATATAAATGCACTGGCCTATACAACCGGCAATAATATTGTTTTTGGGGAAGGTCAATACAATACTGCAACAGAAAGCGGAAAGCATTTAATGGCCCATGAGCTAACACATGTGGTACAACAAAACGAAAACATTGCACCTTCAATTCAAAAAGTTGATGACGCATCTTTTGAAAGAACAACAGGTGTAGATCGCGGGCTTGCATCACACACACTTACAGCAGCTTCTTTTAATGGGCAGACTTATTCAGTGGATTGTAATATGCGGTCTTACAATGTGCGGTTCAGGTTTACAAAAGCATATAAAGGCACATATCCTTACCAGGCTGCTACAGGGCAAACAGTGAAAGGTGTTTATGTAAAAATAGAAGCCTCTATAACAGATAATCAAAGATGCGGGCGCTGCACACCAATGAAGCTGATACAGGTTGACCGCGACATTGCTATGAATGCAGCCGGCGATGTAGTTACTGCGCAACCGAATGGAGTACGTGATACAAGAGCCGGATGGGGAAATGCCTCGGCGCCATCAAGAGGTTGGTATGTAGATACAATTGACAGTGCTGTTTCTCCGTATACATCAGATCTTAATTATATGTCGCAGGAAGGTTCTGAAACTTCGCCTGCGATCATGTGGGATTCGCCGGGAAATTGGGCCAGCACTACAAGTGCCGGCGTTGAATTGTATACCTGTGCAGTTTGTCAGAATATATCCGGTGGAAGATGGATAGCAGCTTGTGTTCAGTGGGGATTTTTTACCGATAGTTCCGGTAATGTTGAATTCAGGCCTGCGGTGCCTGTTGCCACCTGCAGCAATCCCCGGCAGGTTCGCGATGCTGCAGAAAGATGGGATGCAATGCCAGGCAATACAAGAACAGGTATAACATTTTAATAAAAGGCAGCATCTCAATTTTATAATTTAATCATTCAGGTATAAACACTAACGCTGCATCCGGTT
>JABDAV010000159.1 GCA_013289015.1 Bacteroidota bacterium
TGCATTAAACATTGAGATTTATGTGGAAGAATAATATTCTCGAAACTATTGGAAATACACCTTTGATCAAACTGAATAAAGTAACAAAAGACCTGCCTTGTACGGTATTGGCAAAAGTAGATTACTTCAATCCCGGTAATTCTATTAAAGACCGCATGGCTTTGAAGATGGTTGAAGTTGCTGAGAAAGAAGGCAAACTAAAACCGGGCGGAACAATCATTGAATGTACTTCAGGCAATACAGGAATGGGTTTGGCACTGGCTGCCTGTGTGAAAGGATACAGATGCATCTTCACCACAACAGATAAACAGAGCAAAGAAAAAAGTGATATTTTGAAAGCAGTAGGAGCAGAAGTTATTGTTTGTCCAACCAATGTTGAACCTGGAGATCCACGCAGTTATTATTCTGTTGCAAGAAGATTAGCGAAAGAAATTCCGAACTCTTACTTCTTTAATCAATATGATAATCTTGCAAACCGTTTAGCGCATTACGAAACAACAGGCCCGGAAATATGGGAACAAACTGAAGGTAAGATCACACATCTTGTTTGTACTGCAGGAACCGGCGGCACTGTTACAGGCACTGCAATGTTCCTGAAAGAAAAAAATCCGAGCATACAGGTGTGGGCAATTGATGTGTTTGGTTCATTACTTACAAAATATTTTAAGACCGGTGAGGTTGATATGAGTGAAGTGCATCCATACATCAGCGAAGGTTTTGGTGAAGACTTTGTGCCGCAGAATTATGATATGAGTGTGATAGATCATTTTGAACAGGTTACTGATAAAGATGGTGCAATTATGGCGCGCCGTATTGCAAAAGAAGAAGGAATATTCATTGGGTATAGTGCGGGAAGTTGTGTACAGGGTTTGATGCAGTTAAAAGGTAAGTTGAAAAAAGATGATTTGGTTGTTTGCATTTTTCATGATCATGGAAGCCGTTATGTTGCAAAAATTTATAATGATCAATGGATGATGGAACGTGGCTTTTTAGATGTAAAAACATTTAAAGACATCGTGAATGCAAGGGCAGTAAAAAAATTAGTTACTGTTCTGCCCACACAAACAGTTGCAGAAACTGTTGAACTGATGAAGAAATATGATATCGAAAATATTCCTGTAATGAATGGTGAAGGACCAATTGGTGCCATCAGTGAAAATGGTTTGTTTCAGAAAATATTTGATCATCCTGAATTAAAAGATGCAAGTGTTGAAAGCATTATGGAACATGCCTATCCTTTAGTTGAATATGATACACCAGTAGAACGCCTGGGCAGTTTGATCAACAAAGGCAATGGAGCTGTACTGGCAAAAGATGAAACGGGAGATTATCATATTGTTACGAAGTATGATGTAATACAAAGCTTAGCGAAATAGTGAGAAGTGAAAGGTGAAAATTGAGACGTAAATCTTAAACCAGTTTCATCTTACATCTCACATCTTACTTCTAACAAATAATAACGATGATCAACAATGTAAAAATTCTTAAGACTGATATTCTATCTGATAATTGGTATGTTCTGAAGAAAGTAACGTATGAATACATAAAAAAAGACGGAACAAAACTTACGCAAACAAGAGAAGCGTATGATAGAGGAAACGGCGCAACCATTCTTTTATATAACCTTATACAAAAGACTGTAATACTTACAAAGCAATTCAGGCTTCCCACTTTTATTAATGGCAATGCAAACGGAATGTTGATTGAAGCTTGCGCAGGCTTGCTGGATAAAGACAATCCGGAAGATTGTATTAAGCGGGAAACAGAAGAAGAAACAGGTTATAAAATTACAGACGTACAAAAGATTTTTGAAGCGTATATGTCGCCTGGTTCTGTTACTGAAATATTGTATTTCTTTATTGCTGAATATTCAAAAGATATGAAGATAAATGATGGAGGCGGAGTTGAACATGAAGAAGAAAATATAGAAGTAATTGAAGTGAATATTGACGAGGCTTTGAAAATGGTAGAAACCGGTGAAGTAAAAGATGCAAAAACAATAATATTGTTGCAATATATTCGGTTAAATAAAATTTTATGACAGAAGATATTCGCTATCCAACAGGAAAATTTCTGCCACAGCCATTCTCACAAAAGCAAAAAGAAGAATGGCTGCTTGATATAAAATTCCTTCCTGCAGAACTTGAACTGGCTGTACAAAACTTAGATGAATATCAATTGCAAACACCTTATCGCGAAGATGGCTGGACTGTTCATGAATTGGTGCATCATATTGCAGACAGCCACATGAATGCATATATGCGTTTTAAGCTTGGGCTTACAGAAGATAATCCGGGTATAAAACCATATGAACAAGACGAATGGGCAAAGCTGAATGATACAAAAACATTACCCATCAACGTATCCCTTACATTGCTGCATGCCTTGCATCAGCGTTTGTATGCAACCATAAAAGATCTGCGTGATGATGAATGGGAACGAACTGTTTTTCATCCCGAACATAAAAAGAAAATAAGTTTATGGGAATTACTGGGCATGTATGCATGGCATGGCCAACATCACGTAGCGCATATAAAAAATTTAAGAGAAAGAAATAATTGGTGACAATTAATAACGAATAATGAATAATGAACAACTGAATGTAAACGATGATCATTTGAAATGGAAAACACTTTCATCCGAATATCTTTCGCATGAAACATGGTTTACCGTTAGAAAAGATACCTGTGAAAAAAGCGATGGCTCTATTGTAAACGATTATTATGTATTTGAATTTCCTGATTGGGCTACTGCATTTCCTTTAACAGCTGAAGGAAAGATTATCATAACAAAACAATATCGTCATGCATTGGATGCAGTTGGATTTGAATTGCCCGGCGGCGTTGTTGAAAAAGGAGAATCGTTTGAAACAGGAATACAAAGAGAATTGCTTGAAGAAACAGGTTATGTATTTGATGAAATAAAACCACTTGGAGTAATTTCTGCCAACCCATCAACCAACACCAATTTAATGCATATGTTTTTGGCAACCGGTGGAAAAAAGATAAGCGGGCAATCGCTTGACCCAAACGAAGAAATAGAAATATTTGAATTAAGCTTTGATGAGTTAATGCAACTGGTTGATGAAAACAAGATCATGCAAAGCATGCACATGACCACCATTTACTATGCTTTAAAAGCGCTGGGAAAACTGAACTATAAATAAGTGACCTGTGCTGTTTTCAAACTAAGCAACTTAATGGCTTAAATAAGATTATGTTTTATATAAGCAATGCTTTTTGTAATACTGTCGAAAGGATCGCCTGGTGTTATATCCTGTTCAACAAAGAAATATTTTAACCCGGCTTTATCTGCAGATTTGAATATGCGTTTAAAATCTATAGTGCCATTGCCTACCTCAGTGAATGAATGTTGTGGCGTGTTGTCCATATCTTTTATATGCCATAAAGGAAAGCGTCCCGGGTGTGCATTAAATATTTCAACCGGATCATGCCCTGCTTTACTCATCCAGTACAAATCAGATTCAAAGTTCACCAGGTTTTTATCGGTGTTGTTTAATAATATGTCGTAAGGCAGTTGATCATTATCTTTTATAAACTCAAAATCATGGTTATGGTAACATAATTGTATGCCTGCTTTTTTACAGGTTTCTCCTGCTTTATTCAATCGTTCCGCCAGCAGTTTGAAATGATCTATGTTACCACGTTCTGCAGGTGATAGCCACGCACACACCATGTATTTTACTCCAACCGTTTTTGCATCATTAACTGCTTTATCCCAATCGTGCAGCATAGTGCCCATAACATCTTTGCCATTATCCTGGTCTTCTCCCAAACGGTAATGGCTGCTGGGTAATATCAAACCGTTTTGTTTTATTAATGCCGCAAAAGCTTTTGCATCCATGCCATAGAATTTTTCGGAACCGGTATAGGTTGCAGCTTCAACAGAATTGTAACCGATCTGCGCAACTTTAGCCAAGGTAGCGCCGGGATCTTTTTGCATTGCATCTCTTACCGTATACAATTGCAGCCCGATGTAAGAATGATTGAAGTTCAGCTTTCCGGGTTTGATGAATAATGCAGCGGAAGCAAGTGATGTTGTTTTAATAAATGATCGCCTTGTTGTCATAATTAAAAGTTATCGTTAGAAAGTTTTAAAGATAAACGAATATATTTTATTTTAAGGTTCAAAGGAGTTGAAGTTTTTATATAAGCGATCTCAAAAAGCTTTTTTTTAAAAAGAGATTCTTTTTTGAAATTTTTAAAATAACTATACCTTAAGTGTTTTCTTTTCAAAGAATTTTTTATACGCTCACCATTAAAACTCGCTTTTATGAAAACACGATTTACATTTTTCTTTTTTGTTTTTACTATTTGCACAGGAACAGCAATTTCTGTAAAAGCACAGGTTAATGTACAGGACTCCCTTGCGCTTGTTAATTTATATGACAGCACTAATGGCCCTTCATGGAAGCATAACCAAAACTGGCTGACGCAACAACCGGTAGAAACCTGGTATGGAATAGAAGTAAGT
>JABDAV010000160.1:0-3277 GCA_013289015.1 Bacteroidota bacterium
AAAAAAACCATTCACTTACAATAGCTATACTGGAACGCGGGAAAGAGGTGCTTTCAAAGGTGCGTATTTCCGGGGGCGGCCGTTGTAACGTTACGCATGCCTGTTTTGATGCCAATGAACTTACCGGTTATTATCCGCGTGGCGGAAAAGAACTGCGCGGTCCTTTTCACACGTTTGCAGCAGCCGATACAGTAAAGTGGTTTCAGCAACATGGTGTAATAATCAGGAAAGAAGAAGATGGCCGCATGTTTCCACAGGCCAATACTTCACAGGCAGTGATCGATTGTTTTCTTCGTTTACAAAAAGATTTAAGTATACAACTTTTTACCGGCGAAAATGTGTTGTCTGTTCAACGTGAAAATGATCACTGGAAATTATCAACGCAACAAAATGAATTTATAGCAAGGTCAATCTGCTTCGCGACAGGAAGCAGCGGAGCAATGTGGAAGTTGCTTCAACAATTGGGTCATACAATCATTTCGCCTGTGCCTTCGTTGTTTACTTTCAATTGTAAAGATGAACGTATCATTAATTTACCTGGTGTTGCCACGAATGTTTACCTAAGCATTGAAGAAGCAAAATTGCAAACATCAGGTCCTTTATTGATTACACATTGGGGCATGAGCGGGCCGGCCATTTTAAAATTATCAGCATGGGGTGCACGCATTTTGCATGAGAAATCGTATGCATTTACGTTGATAGTGAACTGGCTGCCAACAGAAGATGCAGAATCAACAATTGAAAAACTAAGATCATTAAAAGAGCAACAGGCGCAAAAGATAGTGACAGTTAAATCGCCCTTTGCAATACCTAACCGTTTGTGGGAAAACATTGTGCAGGCTGCATCCATCAGCGCACAAACAAGATGGGCTGATCTTTCTAAAACGCAATTGCATCAACTGTCGCAGCAACTTTGTAAAGCACGTTTTAATGTTCGTGGTAAAAGCACTTTTAAAGAAGAGTTCGTTACTGCGGGTGGCATTTATCTGAAAGAAATTGATTTCAAAACCATGCGCAGTAAAATTTTACCGGAAGTATATTTTGCCGGTGAAGTATTGAACATAGATGCAGTAACCGGCGGCTTTAATTTTCAAAATGCATGGACAGGCGGTTATATTACAGCAACAGCTTTGAGCAAGGAGATGCAGTAAAGATTACATTGCTTACGTACATATTAATTTCTCCATTCAACCTTCTGATTTAAAGGCATTACACGCTCACCTTCTTTCGGTGTTACATCAGTATAACCCAGGTATAAAAAACCCAGCATATGATCATCCTCATTCAAATTAAAATATGTTTTCATTGCTGGATGAAATATAAGTCCACCAGTACTCCATAAGGCTGCAATATTTAAACAAGATGCGCCTAATAATATGTTTTGCGCAGCAGCCGCCACGGCACATATTTCTTCCAATACGGTGATCTTGGGATTTGTACCGCGCCTCATATAAACTGCAATAATATGCGAAGCCTTATCTGCATTGTGCAAGAGCTTTTCATACTTCGCAGTCTCAAATTTTTCAGCAGGTGTATTTGCTTTATATAACTCAGCATGATCCTTACAAAATTTACGAACAGCATCATCGCCAAATACAACAAATCGCCAGGGCTCAGTATGTCCATGTGTAGGTGCCCAGTCTGCTAGCTTCAGTAAGTCATTAATAATTGAATTGTCAATTTTTTTTCCATTCATTAATGCAGGTTTACTGCTGCGCCTGTTTTTTATTATGTTCTGTATCACTTCAAAATTCATCCGGCGAAATTAGCAGCTTATAAAAACAGATATGATCATTTTCACGTTGAACAGACAACACATTTTCGCCGGTAAAAAGATAGAACTGCCTTTTGAATATCCATTTACTATTTCAGGTGGCAGAACGAAAACACACCAGCCTTCTTTAATTGTTGCATTACAGTTAGGGAATTTAATTGGTTATGGCGAAGCTCCCGCGATAACGTATTATAATATTACCGTTGAGCAAATGATTGCACATATTGAAAGCAAAAAAGGAATGATAGAAAAATTTGCTTTTACCACACCGGATCGTTACTGGCATTATTTGCATCATTTGATTCCTGGTAATCCGTTTTTAATTTGTGGGTTGGACATGGCTGCATGGGATCTCTATGGCAAAATGCGCAACCAGCCATTGTATAAATTATGGAATACTGAATGGAAAAATATTCCACTCACTAATTATACAATCGGCATTGACAGTATTGATAAGATGGTTGAAAAAATGCAGCAACATCCATCACCCATTTATAAAATAAAAGTCGGAACAGAGAATGACATTGCAACAATTGAAGCATTGCGCAAACATACAGATGCAATATTTCGTGTCGACGCAAATGCGGCCTGGACATTGAACGAAGCGCTTGAAAAAATTTCTTTATTAAAAAACTTAGGTGTTGAACTGGTTGAACAACCATTGGCAAAGGATAACTGGAATGATATGAAAATTTTGTTTAAACAATCCTCCCTCCCATTATTTGCTGATGAAAGTTGCGTGCTTGAAAATGATGTTGCGCAATGTGCCGAATGTTTTCATGGTATTAATAATCAAGCTGGGGAAGAAAATTTGCGATAGCTGCAGAGCCAACTGTACATTCATTCATGCTGCCCATCATAATGTTTAAATTGAGTTGTCTTGCTTTTTCTATCATGCGTAAAGCCGGTGTAATGCCACTGCATTTTACCAGCTTGATTATGTTGATATGGATGGACCATTATTATTGAAAGAAGATATTGCAACCGGGTTAACGTATAATAACGGTTTGGTCTCTGTTTCCAATGAAGCGGGATTGGGAACAAGAATGAGTAACTGGTAACTCAAACGCAAACTCTAAACTTATAGCTTACAACTTTACTATATGCCTGCCTTCTTTGCATTGCAATAATAAGGAGTCAAATTTGACTTTCTTTGCGGCCTTAAAGAATGAAGACAGGTATGACAAATGGATAACCTGTTAGTTCATTTGTTCGGTCGTTGTTCGCTCTGTGAAGCGAACAACGACCGGTTATATACCGTTAATTATTTAACTAAATATGCCGGTTGATACTATACGCTTGAATATTTCCGGGTACGAACATCAACAATGAACAAGCGCATTTTACAACCTTAACCAGCCTTATGAGTTTTACCACTATTATCGGCCCGTGGTTGATGAATAACCTGTTTACATTCTTTACCAGTACAAAAGCGCCGTTTCAATTTCCGGGTGTATCGTTTTTATTGGGCGCGATATTTATGTTGCTAAGCCTGGTTATTGT
>JABDAV010000160.1:3287-3944 GCA_013289015.1 Bacteroidota bacterium
CTATTATCGGCCCGTGGTTGATGTATGACCTGTTTACATTCTTTACAGTTCAAAAGCGCTGTTTTAATTTCCGGATGTATCGTTTTTATTGGACGTTCTATTTATGCTGCTTACCCTTGTTATTGTATGGACTGTTTTAACAGGGGGAAGAAGATCAGGTTTAGGACTATTATTTTTAATTCGCGGTAAAGAAAGGAATAAGAGTAAATTGGTAATTTCCGGATTTCCAGCAGACAATGGAATACTTGCTGAAGAACAAAGTAATTCGCTAACTGTTCAATTCGTTGAAAGAATATTTATGAAAAACGCTACGCTCAACTGCTGAAACATCATCAGCACAAAAGCTGCATCAAAGCGAATTATCTAACACTATAAACCTGTTATTACAAAACACAACCCACTTCATCGCCATGCCCAACTTGATTGGGCATCTTATTATAAGCAGATTGAAAGTTTAATTATGAGACTCCCGCCTGCGTGGGAATGACGTGTGAATGGTTGTGTTTTATTTAAGAATGTTATAAAGTAAATTTGTAGAATGCCTCGTAATACTTACCAGTTAGAAAAATTCAACACAGAATATAACCGTTTAAACCCGCAGCAGAAACGTGCAGTAGATACCATTGAAGGTCCGGTAATGGTCATCGCAGGGCCGGG
>JABDAV010000161.1 GCA_013289015.1 Bacteroidota bacterium
GTAACAGGTAAAGGCATATAGAAATCTCATATTTGAATTAACAACAACAGGCAAAACCAATCATTTTCTCTTATATAGTTCAGGCATGTTAATATAAAAACGTAAACCTGCACAAGTATGCCGTTCATTTCTTTTCTGTTACACACAATAAAGCCGGTTCAATTTTCTCACAGGTTTTGTTAGCTTGGGTTATCAGCATAGTTTTGGAAATTTTAAAATCAGCATAATAATCATTTCATGAATAAAACATTGGATGTAATAATTGTTGGAGCAGGACATAACGGACTTGTATCAGCAATATTACTTGCGCGTGCGGGCTTAAACGTGGTGGTGCTTGAAGAGAAAGAGTTAGTTGGTGGCGCGGCAAAGACAGAATTCCCGTTCAAAAAAGTACCCAACCTTGGCACCAGTACCGGTGCTTACCTGCTTGGAGTAATGCCTCCCGAATTGATCAAAACACTTGGAATTGAATTGCCTTTATTGCGCCGGGATCCTCACTATTTTCTGCCCACTACAGGGAAAAGATACCTGCTGTTTGGTTCTGATAAAGATGCCATGAGAAACCAGTTTATTTCTTTTTTCTCTGAAGCTGACTGGCTTGCCAATAAGGCGCTGACAGAAGAAATCGAAAAGATCAGGGATGACATCGCACCCACCTGGCTGGAGGAACCTTACAGCATAGAGGAAACAGCCGATCGTTATGTTCGCCCTGAGCTGAGGCAGGTATTTACAGATCTGTGCAGGAAGCCTGTGGGTGAATATATCAACCGTTTTGGATTTAAGAGTGACCTTGTTAAGGCGATGTATGCAGTAACAGATGGTTTTTCCGGTCTTTTTGGAAGCTGGGAGACACCCGGCTCCGGTATGAATTTCCTTGTGCATAATATGTGCCGTTTGCCCGGAAGCGATGGCACCTGGATGGTTGTAAAAGGAGGTATGGGCACGATAACAAGAACGCTTGCAGATACTGCACGAAAAGCTGGTGCTGAAATAATCATCGGCAAAAGAGTAAGCTCCATTGATGTTCAGGGAGGTATTGCAACAGGCGTAACGCTGGCTGACGGATCGCAACTCCAGGCGAAAGCGGTTGTAGTAAATGCTGATCCATTCCGCCTCCAGGCGCTCATCGGAACAGATCATTTGCCCGCATCCTATAATTCAAGGATTGAAAACTATAAACGTCCCGGCTCTACATTCAAGGTTAACCTCGCATTAAAAGGGCTTCCGAAATTTACCTGTCTTCCGGAAGACCGTGGTCAATTCGGCACTACCATTCATCTTCTACCTGACGAGCAGGATGTGATGCAAAGTCTCAGGGATGGATTCAATGCTGTGAGAGAAGGTAAGTTAATTCCTTTTCCAACCATAGAATGGTACATACATACAACAGTTGATCCTTCACTTAAGGATGCAGATGGGCATCATAATTCCGCTTTGTTTGTTCAATGGGTTCCATACGAACTAAGTGGTACAACCTGGGAGGCTGAAGAAGATGGCTATGTAAAACAATTGCTTTCCATCTGCGATCGTTTTGCGCCCGGTACAAGTGATCTCGTTGCTGATACATTTCCGCTTCACCCAAAGAAAATTGAAAGTCATTTTGGTATAACGCTCGGGCATATTCATCATGTTGACAATACCTTTGGTTTTGCTGACCGCCTGCCTTATGTCACTCCTGTGCAGGGAGTGTATTCTGCAAGTGCCGGAACGCATCCTGCCGGCTCGGTAATAGGTTGCGCCGGGCATAATGCAGCAAATCGTTTGCTTAAAGATCTCGGTATTAAATCAGAAGTAACTGTCTGATCCTTGTGCTCTGTTAAAAATCAGATAGCCTGCACTTGAATGCCTTGCATTTTAAGAACGGATGATATGCTCAGGAATATTTGTTGTTAAGTTGTATCCGCGAATCTCCCTTCGATCTGCAGTACATCCCTTCATACTCATTGACCAGGGATGGCTGATTTCCTTAAACAAACTATATTTACTCTTAAAAAAAAGTCTTATGAGATTCCGGGTTTTAACTGTTCTCTTTTTTGTTTTTTTATTTTCATGCCAGGCAAAAGATACACCGGCCGATGTAAAGATTGATTTAATGCAATCAATGCAAGCTTACTTATACCGCACGCAGGTAAATAATGATTCCTCCGCTGTAAAGTATCATGTAAAGGATGTGGTTTATTTTGAAGACCCGATAAAATACATTTGCGATTTTACGGTAAATATGAAAGAGAGAAACCTTGATACAACCGGCATTATGAAAGCGACAGTGTCGAAAGATTTTAAAACTGTAAATCGCCTTAATTAAAAGCAGCCTGCATTAATGCAGGCTTTGGTTTATTCATTTATTCAATAATCAATGTTGCAATGGAATGCGGAAGGCTGGTTGTTTCAGCTGCATCACCATTGATCCATAAACGATAATCTATTTTATCATCAGAAGTATTTAATACAACAACAGCAAGTTTGCCATTAGTATTTATGAATGCAGTGGTTTGTAATTTATCCCTGTTTGAAGAAGTGATTACACGTTGTGCCCCGGGACGAATAAATTTTGAAAACTGACCGATGTAATAATAACTGTTCATGTAAGTGAGCTTACCTGTTTTTGTATCTGCATGAACAGGTGCATAACAAAAGTTGCCAACATGGTTAGGGCCGCCATTTTCATCAAGCAATACATTCCAGTCTGTCCAGGCTACGGTACCATTATTAAAATCATTCAGCATTGATGTGCCATATCTTTCGCCCCATTGCCAATCAAGTATACGCGCGGCATCATATCTTTCTGCACAACCTTCTGTAAACACTAAATTTTTTGAAGGAAAACTTTCATGCACACGTGCCAAGTTACTAAACTGCATGGCACTTCCCGTCCATGTTTCATACCAGTGAAAGCCTATTCCCCAAACATATTTTGCTGCTGCAGGATCTTCCATAATAGTGCTTACACGCTGATAAATAAGATCGCGGTTATGATCCCAGCACATAAGTTTCTTATTGCTTAACCCGTTTTTTGCAAGCGTAGGCCCGAGGTATTTTTTAATAAAATCTCTTTCATCTTCCGCACTGTAATTGCAAGACTCCCATGTTTGTTTTGCCATAGGTTCATTCTGCACAGTTAAGCCCCAAACAGGAATTCCTTTTGCTTCATATGTTTTAATAAACTTCACATAATAATTTGCCCAGCTTTGCTTAAACTCATCTTTTAATTTGCCGCCATGCAACATGTCATTGTTATCTTTCATCCATGCCGGAGGACTCCATGGAGATACAAATAAAATAAGCCTGCCATTGGCAGCTTTTTGTACTTCTTTTATGAAAGGAATTTTATACTTTTCATCATGCGCAACGTTAAAACTGGTTAATGCTTTATCATTATCATTAACATAAGTGTATGAATCGCTGCTGAAATCGCAACTGTTTATGTTTGTTCTTGCAAATGTGTACCCAATGCCATTCACTGTATCGTAATAAGCTTTTAATACTTCCTGCCTGCTTGCTTCAGGTATTTTATAAAATGTTTCGGCAGAAGCATCAGTCAATGCACCGCCGATACCGATTAATTTTTGAAACTTTTGCGAAGGATCAACAAACACGCAAACCTGTGTTTCAACAGGTTGGCCCATATGCGAAAAGTGCAAAGTATCTGTAAGTGTTATGCGATAGTCTGTCTTGTCAGCAGTTGTATAAACCAGCACTTTTTTGTTGATGGCAGAATATGTTTTTTGTGCATCGCAATAAACAAAAGCAAGAAAAGCAAAGCACGTTAGAAAGAATTTCATACGGTTTTTTTTCAAATGTAAAAAGCAATCTTATAATGTGGTCAGGAAATATTACTGCTGCGGTGAAAATTAAAAGCAGTTTGACTCATTTATTTTGGTGGCCGGCT
>JABDAV010000162.1 GCA_013289015.1 Bacteroidota bacterium
GGAAGTGGAAGAGAAAAACTTTCGCATTGACCTCTACCATCGCCTGAATGTTATATTGATCCATGTTCCTTCCTTAAATGAACGCAAGGAAGATATCCCATTGCTGATAGATAAATTTCTGAAAGACATTGCTGAGGATTACGGGCAGGTAAAAAAAGAAATTGATAAAAAAGCAGTGGAGGCTTTGCAAAGGCATAACTGGTCGGGCAACATCAGGGAACTGCGTAATGTGGTGGAACGCCTGGTGATCTTATCGGGGAAAATAATTACTGAAAGTGATGTTACCAGTTTTGTATTGATATAGCAACATGAAAAAGAAAAGAGTTATTGTTATTGTTGGCCCAACCGCATCCGGCAAAACAGCTCTTTCAATAGAACTTGCCAGGCGTTATAATACTGCTATCATTTCTGCCGACTCGAGACAATGTTATAAAGAACTGAATATTGGCGTTGCAAAACCACCTGCAGAAGCATTGCAATCCATTCAACACTATTTTATCAGCTCCCATTCTGTACACGATGAAGTAAATGCCGAAGTATTTGAACAATATGCATTGAATGCAGCTAAAGAAATTTTTGATTGGAATGATACCGCCATAATGGTAGGCGGAACGGGCATGTATATCAAAGCATTTTGCGAAGGGCTGGATGAAATACCTTCTGTTGATACAGCTATACGAAATGAGATAATTGAATCTTATAAACAAAATGGAATAACCTGGCTCCGGGATGAAATAAAAAAGAAAGACCCCGTTTTCTGGCAACAGGCAGAGCAGCAAAACCCGCGGCGGTTGATGCGCGCTTTGGAAGTAATACATTCAACAGGCAGATCGATCGTTCATTTCAGAACAAGTCAAAAAAAAGAACGCTCTTTCCGGATCATTAAATTAGGTATCTTTTTGCCCAGGCAACAATTGCATTATAACATAGATAACCGGGTGAATAAAATGATTGCAGATGGTTTGGTTGATGAAGTGCGTTCATTATCTCCATACAAAAACCTGAATGCTTTGCAAACCGTTGGTTACAGGGAAGTCTTTGGTTATATTGATAATAAGCTAAGCCTTGATGAAGCTGTTTTACAAATAAAGCATAACACTAAACAATATGCAAAACGACAACTAACCTGGTTTAAAAAAGATGCATCAATTCATTGGTTAAATATGTAATATCAAAGTAAGGTCGTAGAAATTATTGCCTCAATGCTACAGCGTTCGTTTTAATAAGTGTACTTTTTAAACTTCATTTATTTTTTAAATTTATTCCAAATAAATTAATTTGGGCAAGTAGTATATTCAATAAGCAACTGCGTGAATTTTACAGATGATCTCACTTTTCCGGGAGGTCATGTTGCGATAAAAGATGTTGAAGTGAGTGATACAAGGCACGTATCAAAGCATCACAAAAGCTAACAAGTAAAAAATAAAATATGCCTGTACAACGATTGTCTTTAATGTTATTATTTGTTGTAGCAATGTTTGCATCCTATGCACAAAAACCTTCTTTTCCTTTACGGCTTAGTGAAAGCAAAACATATCTTGTTGATGGAAACAACAAACCGTTTTTAATTAAAGAATTTTCTGCGTGGGGTTTAATACAGGCGCTCCCGGAAAAAGATGAAGCTGCTTTTCTTGATAGTATAAAATCAAAAGGTTTTAATACAGTTATTACTGCAATAATTTGCAATGCACCATCTCAGATGGGAGGCAATCCACCTTTCTGGCAAGGGATTTCTCCGTTCAATGTGCAATGGGATTTCTCTACGCCTGATGAGAAATATTTTGAGCATGCTGACCGCTTTTTTAAGATGGCTGGTGAGAAAGGCTTTTTTGTAATGGTGCTTCCCTGTTATATGGGTTACAGAACCGATCCATCGCAGGGATGGTGGGATGAAGTACTTGGCCCGGATAATGATACTGCCAGGATGCGCAAATACGGTGAGTTTCTTGGAAAGCGGTATGCTAACACCAATAATATTATGTGGGTTGCAGGTGGCGATAACAACTGCGGTGATAAATTGTTCGCTTATGAAAATAACCTGTTGCAAGGCATGAAAACTTTCGATAAAACACATCTTTGGTCGGGGCATTTTGATATGAATATGGGTTCAATATGGTCGAGCGATAATAAATTGTTCAGCGATTATATTGATGTGGATGGTGAATATGTGTGGACTGAATCTGTGTTGTTTGAAAGAGGCCCGCAGTATAAATCAGAACTTTCTCATTATAACAAAGGCAGGATGATAATGCAGTTAGATCAAAGCTATGAACATGATGCGCCGCACTTTGCAGATAATGAGAATTATCAATGGATAAGAAGAAAAATGTATGATGGTTTGCTGAGTGGCTGCGCGGGAACATCATTCAGTTCCGGAGATACGGATAATCAATGTTACGCTTTTAAGAATTGGCAGGCTGTAATGAACACACAAGGCATTGAACAGGCATCTTATTGTTTTAATTTATTTGAAAAATTACCCTGGCAAAAACTCGTTCCTGATGAAACCAGTAATATCATTACATCGGGAAGGGGAATGTTTGGTTCACGCGATTATATATGTGCAGCGAAAGCAAATGACAGCAGTTGTTATGTGATCTATATTCCGAAAGGTCAAAGTTTTGAAATGAATGCAAAAGCTATCTCTGGCAAACTTATGCGCATGAATTGGTATAATCCACGAACAGGCGGAAATATAAAAATCGGAACCGCGGAAACAAGAGACCGTTATGGCATTGATCCGCCAACAGAAGATGATTGGGTTTTGGTGTTTTACGATGTTAGCCTGAATTTGTTTGGAACGAATTAGTGTGGCAATGAAGCGAATTCACCAAATATGAGTTGAGTAATATCTGATAAAACAAAAAATCCAGCTTTGGGTTTATTGTCATCCATTAAAGCATTGTCATGAAAAAAATATTTGTCTTTACTTCTTTGGCTTTCATAGCTGCGAATCTTTTTGCACAACAGAAGCAGGTATTTCGTGATACTTCACAGCCAATAGAAACAAGAGTAAATGATTTGCTGCATCAGCTTACACTGGAAGAAAAAATTTCTTTGCTGGGGAATGAAAGCAAAGCGGTTGAACGGTTAGGTATTCCTGCATACAACTGGTGGAATGAAGCCTTGCATGGAGTTGCCCGTGCAGGCAATGCAACGGTATTTCCGCAGGCAATTGGAATGGCTGCCAGTTTCAATAATGATTTGTTGAAAGAATGCGCAAACGCAATTTCAACAGAAGCAAGAGCGAAGTATAATCTTGCATCGCAAAGCGGTAATCATTTTCAATATATGGGTTTAACGCTCTGGTCGCCCTGCATAAACATCTTTCGCGACCCGCGATGGGGAAGAGGGCAGGAAACGTATGGTGAAGACCCGTTTTTAACGGCAACTATGGGAACTGCTTTTGTAAACGGCTTACAGGGCGGCGATTCATTGCATCTGAAAGCATCGGCTTGTGCAAAAGCTTTTGCCGCACATAGTGGTCCTGAAAGTGAGCGTCATCGTTTAAATGTAATTGTTGATGAAAAAGATTTAAGAGAAACTTATTTATATGCTTTTCATAAGCTGGTTAATGCAGGTGTTGAATCTATAATGACTGCATACAATGCAGTAAACGGAGAGCCATGCAGTATTAATAAACATTTATTGCAGGACGTATTGATAAATGAATGGCATTTTAAAGGTCATGTGCTTACTGATTGCGGCGCGTTGAATGAC
>JABDAV010000163.1 GCA_013289015.1 Bacteroidota bacterium
CGCATGAAAAAGTGGATGTATACCGCAATGATAAAATTGCTTTGGAAGATATACAGCAATACGATAAAATAATTTTATCTCCAGGCCCGGGCCTGCCTTCAGAAGCAGGGTTATTGTTGCCATTGATTAAGGAATATGCTGCTACAAAATCTATTCTTGGGGTTTGTTTAGGCCACCAGGCAATTGGTGAAGTTTTTGGCGGAAAGCTTACAAATTTATCAAGCGTATTTCATGGTGTGGCAACGCCGGTTAAGAAGGTGAATGATGAATGGTCAATGGTGAATAAAGAAGATACAAATCGTCAAACGTCAAAGGTGAGTGAAGCTGGTTCACCATTCACTATTCACCATTCACGAAAAGATTTGTTTGCCGGCTTAAATGAAACATTTGATGTTGGCCGTTATCATTCATGGATCGTCGATAAAAAAGATTTTCCTGATGAATTGGAAATTACTGCTGAAGATGATAATGGTTTTATAATGGCATTGCAACATAAAAGATATGATGTGCAGGGCGTGCAGTTTCATCCGGAAAGTGTATTAACGCCGGATGGTGAAAAGATCATGCGGAATTGGTTGAGCTCCATCCCCCTGAAGGGAAGTTAAACTCTTAATCAATGACTTCATAAAATAAAAACAAGAAACAAAATAATTAATCACTTAATAAATTCCCCTTCGGGGGATAGGGGCATGAAAAAGATCTTACAATATTTATTCGAGCATAAAACATTACCGCACGAACAGGCAAAAGAAATTCTGATAAACATTTCCAAAGGCTTGTATAATGAAACTGAAGTGACTGCTTTTGTTACGGTGTTCCTGATGCGCAGCATTACCATTGAAGAATTGCAAGGCTTTCGCGATGCCTTGCTTGAGCTTTGTGTGAAGGTTGATCTGAACGGCCATAAAACAATTGATATTGTTGGCACCGGTGGCGATGGCAAGAATACATTTAATATTTCAACGCTTGCCTGTTTTATTGTTGCTGGCACAGGGCAAAAAGTCGCCAAGCATGGCAACTATGGTGCGTCATCAATCAGCGGCGCATCAAATGTGATGGAACAGTTGGGATATAAATTCAAGAACGATCAAACGGCATTATTAAACGAAGTGGATGAAGCCAACATTTGTTTCATGCATGCGCCTTTGTTTCATCCGGCATTAAAAACAGTTGGACCAATCAGAAAAAATCTTGGCATTCGTACATTCTTCAATATGCTTGGGCCAATGGTCAATCCCGCTTCTCCTGAATTCCAGTTAGTGGGTGTTTATAATTTAGAAATGGCAAGAATTTATAATTACCTGTTACAGGAAAAAGCAAAATCATTCACCATCATTCATAGCCTCGATGGCTATGATGAGATATCACTTACCAACGATACAAAAGTGATTACCAACGAAGGTGAAAAAATTAAAACACCTGTAGAACTGGGAAAACGTTTTGTAGACCCGGAAAGTATTTATGGCGGTAACACTGTTGAAGAAGCTGCCAAACTTTTTTTGAAGATCATTAAAGGTGAAGGCACATGGGCGCAAAACGCAGTGGTGCTGGCCAATGCAGCGGTGGCTTTACAATGCACAGGTGAATATAAAAATTATGACGACGCTTACCATGCTGCCGTTGAAAGTCTCGATGGAGGCAAAGCGTATTTTGCATTACAAAAACTAATTTCGCTGCAATGAATATTTTAGAAACGATAGTTGAACAAAAGAAAAAAGAAGTTGCTGAAAAGAAAGCGATAATGGATGTTGATTTCTTAAAATTACTGAATGATGATTTTGAAAGAAAAGGTTTATCACTTAAAGAAAAATTATTCAACGGCGAGCCGAACATTATTGCAGAGTTCAAAAGAAAATCACCATCAAAAGGCTGGATGAGTGAAGGCATCCACGTTTCAGAAGTAATACCTGATTATGAAGAACACGGTGCGGCTGCAATTTCTGTTCTTACAGATAAAGAATTTTTCGGCGGTGAGTTGGAAGAGTTGAAGATCGCAAGGCTTGAAGTTGAAATTCCATTATTGCGCAAAGATTTTATGATTGATGAATTTCAGTTGTATGAGGCAAATAGTTATGGCGCAGATATTATATTGCTGATCGCAGCCTGTTTATCAAAAGAACAGGTACAACAGTTAGCGCAAAAAGCAAAAGAGCTTCAATTAGAAGTGTTGCTGGAAATTCATTCAGAAAAGGAAATAGAATGTATATGTGATGAAGTAGATATCATCGGCATCAATAATCGCAGCCTTGAAACATTTGTAACAGATATACAAACATCGGTACAATTGATTGAGCATTTACCGAAAGACAAACCGGTGATTTCTGAAAGTGGAATAAGCGATGTTGATACGATCATCAATTTATATAATATTGGATTCAGAGGATTTTTGATTGGCGAAACTTTTATGAAAGCGCCAAAACCTGCGATTGCTTTTGCTGATTTTATGAAAGCCCTCCAAACCTCCCTGAAAGGAGTATCAAGAAAAGGGCATAGCGTTAATTATTAAAACGTAAATCATAAATGAGCGAAGGTTTAAACAATAAGGGTTCCAAAAATTCCCCTTTAGGGGTTGGGGACAAAGGGTTTCGGATTAAAGTTTGCGGACTTACTAATGTAAACCAGGTTCGCCAGCTAAATGAGCTGGGAATTGAATTTGCAGGATTTAATTTTTACAAGAGATCGCCGCGTTATATTCATAAAACCATGCCTTCAACGGCAATAAAAAAAATTCGCGGTAAAATAAATAAGGTAGGTGTTTTTGTAGATGAAGACGTGGATGAAGTATTAAGAACGGTTGATGATTGCGGCTTGTATCTGGTTCAACTACACGGTAATGAATCGCCGCGTTACTGCGAAAAAATTTCAAATTATATTACTGTTATAAAAGTTTTTCGTTTAACTGATGATGACAATGTGGAATGGAAAATCAAAGATTATTATGATGCAGCCGATATGTTTATGTTCGATACAGAAACAACTGCATTTGGAGGAAGTGGCAAAAAATTTAACTGGCAATTGTTGAAAGATATCAGGATAAATAAACCATTCTTTTTAGCCGGCGGGATTGCTGTTGACGATTCAGATGAATTGAAAAAATTTTCACAGCATGCTGTAGCAAAAGATCTCTTCGCGGTTGACATTAACAGCAAGTTTGAAATAATGCCGGGCGTAAAAGATATTGAACTGATAAAAGGCTTTAAGAAAAGATTGAATGAACCACTACTGCCAAATTTGTTTGAGGAAGTCTGAACCAGTACTTATTAATTAAAGGATTTATAGATTAAATACAAAACAAGTGATCACTGTTCGTTACGCAACCGAGAATGATGTACAGCCGATGCTGGATATTTATAATGAGATCATTGCTAATACAACGGCTGTGTTTCAATACGACCCGCACACACTGGAAATGCGTGCGGCATGGTTAGCACAAAAACAAAAAGAAAACTTTCCCGTTTTTATTGCAGAAGAAAATAATGAAGTTGTTGGTTTCAGCACATTTGGACAATTCAGAAATTGGCAGGCATATAAATATTCGGTAGAAAATTCTGTGTACGTAAAAGCAGATCAGCGTGGCAAAGGCATTGGTAAATTATTATTGCAACCCTTGATTGATGCAGCAAAGCAAATGCAACTACATACAATTATTGCCGGCATTGTTGTCGATAATGAAGCCAGCATTGCTTTACATAAACAATTCGG
>JABDAV010000164.1 GCA_013289015.1 Bacteroidota bacterium
GCTTGAGTCTGATGATGCACCGTTTAAACTGAATGAAGATTTTATGATGTGCTTAAATGATGAACCCGCTGCGTTAAAATATTTTAATTCGTTGGCAGGCAGCCATAGAAACTATTTCAGCAAATGGATCGACAGCGCTAAAACTGAAACAACAAAAACGAAACGTATAGCCAGGGCCGTGTCTGCTTTAGCAAGAAATATGGGTTATCCTGAAATGATGCGCGAGCAGAAAAGCAAAAAATTATTTTGATGACACTGCAGTATTCTGATCCTGTAACGAGCCTTCGGTTTCTTTTTGAATATGTTGTGTCCATACGGCATAATCATTCGGATAGATTCTTCTGCCCTTAAACTGCGCATAATTTTTTGTAAAGGCGGCCCCGAAATACAGAATGATAGCAGAATAGTAAACCCACAATAAAATAAGAATTATAGACCCTGCTGCACCATAAGTATTACCAATGTTTTTTGTTCCAAGATAAAAACTGATAAGAAACTTGCCCAACATAAAAAGCAATGCAGTTGTTATAGCGCCTGTTAATACATCGCGCCATTTTATCTTGGCATCAGGCAATACTTTAAAAATAATACCAAATAAAAATGTGATGATCACAAATGTTATCAGCAGGTTAAGGCCGTAAGCAAAATAAACCGCTACCTGGTGAAACAACTGGATGAGTCGCCCAACCAATATATCTAAAACAGTACTAACCAAAAGTGATACCAGTAAAATAAAACTCAGGCTTGCAATAATTGAAAAACTAAGCAACCTGTTTATAACGATCTTGAACCATCCTCTTTTGGGTTTTGCTTTCAAACTCCAGATAAGATTTATAGAATCCTGTATTTCGCTGAATACACTGGTTGCACCAATCACAAGTGCAATAATGCTTGCGCCTGACGCAAAAACATTGTTCTTTGTAATGGTTGCATTTTTTATAAACTCCTGAATTTGCAGCGCAGCATCGCTGCCAACAAAAGATTTTATCTCAGAATAAATACTGCCTTCTATTGCCTCCCGTCCATAAAAAATTGCACTTAAACTTATAACGAGAATAAGCATAGGTGCTATAGAAAAAACAGTGTAGTAAGCAAGCGCAGCGCTCATTCTTGTTATACGGCAATTAGAAAAGTCACTTCCGGTTGCTTTTAGTATTTGCCACAGAGATTTAAAAGTGATTCTCTGTTTCGATGATTGTGATTGTGTATCCTGTAATAAACTATCTGCCATGAAATGCATTTAATTTGGTTTGAATATAGCAACTAATTTGCCTGAAATGCAAAGAGGATATTCATTATTTAAACATCCTCTTTGTTGTATGTTTAATCTATACTATTACTGCCTTCTGCCACTACCAGGCTTTTTATCGGTTGGAGGTTTTTGCTGATCTTTATTTTTCTGTGCCTGATCTCTCTGGTGTTGTTGCTCTGCCTGCTGTTGTTGCTGTGCTTTTTGTTGTTGAGCCTGCTGCTGCTGAGCTTTCTGTTG
The DNA here is from genome assembly GCA_013289015.1 of Bacteroidota bacterium. GTDB lineage: Bacteria > Bacteroidota > Bacteroidia > Chitinophagales > Chitinophagaceae > Parafilimonas. The sequence continues at coordinate 1,490 of JABDAV010000164.1, forward strand.
TTCAGCCTGTGCCTGTTCTCTTTGTTGTTGTTCTCTTTGTTGTTGTTCCTGTGTTTTCTGTTGCTGAGCCTGTGCCTGTTCTTTTTGCTTTTCCTGCTGCTGTTGTTTTTGCTGAGCCTGTTCTTTTTGCCTTTCCTGCTGTTGTTGCTGTGCTTTTTGTTGTTGAGCCTGTTGTTGTGCCTGTGCCTGGTCTCTCTGTTGAGTCTGTTGTTTATTTATATCTTTTTGCTGCGGAACATTTGTTTTATGCTGATCGTTATTAACGGTTTTATCATTAGTTGTTTTATTGTTACTGTTAACTGTTGTATTGTTACTGTTTTTATTTACAGTAGTTGAGTTGTTATTCACTACTGTTGTATGGTTATTATTTATTACAGGTCTGTATACATTTACCGTTTTATTATTAACTACTGTTCTACCCGGATTTGAAGAATTCGCAACAGTATATGTTTGAACATTTTGATGGCTTACTCTTTCAACATCTTCTCTATGCGGGCCACCAATATATTGTACATTGTTCCTTACAGTTACATTGTTTATAACGGTAGTATTTTTTATGATAGTAACATTTTGCGTATGGGGCACATAATACCTGCTTACATAAGGACTTGCTATATATCTTGCAGGAGCGAATACCCACCAGCCGCTGGGAATAGAATTATAACTACCAACACCTACACTTATACTTAGGCCCGGACCTAACGGCGCCCATCCGTAATAATCATTATTATTTCTCCATGCTACCCATGCAGGCGCCCAATCATAACCCGGTACCCAGTACCAGCCGTAAGCACTATTGTATGCCCAGCGTCCATAGTGAAATGGCGCCCATCCCCAGTCATAATCAGAAACCCATGTCCAGCCATAATCTGTATAAGCCCAGTGACCGCCTGTAGAATAAGGAACGAAGCCCGGTGTATTTGATACCCAAACCTGTCCGTATGTTGAATTATTCATCCAATGTCCGTATGGTTTTAATGAGCTATAGAATACAGAAAAATTTACGCTTACTGCCTGTGCTTTACTTATGTTTGGAGAAGCTGTTGCTGTAGCAAGTACAACCGCAAGCAACAATATTCTAATAAGTTTTTTCATATCCTTTATTTATAGTTTTAAATGTAATTCATACATATAGAGGGAAAAGCTTGCCAAAAGATTATATAACATGTGTTAAAAGCCTGTATGAATGTGGCGATGCTTTAAATTTTACACTTTAATTTGCGGCTATGCCACTGAGTTTTAATTTACAAAGCATTGATGAAAACTCACATGCAAGAGCGGGAAAGATTACGACTGAACATGGGGAAATTTTAACCCCAATTTTCATGCCCGTGGGAACCGTTGGTTCTGTAAAAGCAGTTACTCAACAACAGTTATCGATAGATATAAAAGCGCAGATAATTTTAGGCAACACGTATCATTTGTATTTAAGGCCGGGTGCTGACATATTAAATGCTGCAGGCGGTTTGCATAAGTTTATTCATTGGGATAAACCCATACTTACAGACAGTGGCGGCTACCAGGTTTTTTCATTAGCACAAAGCCGGAAGATAACAGAAGAAGGCGTTTTATTTCAAAGCCATATTGATGGAAGCAGGCATTTATTTACGCCTGAAAAAGTAATAGACATTCAGCGCAATATTGGCGCTGATATCATTATGGCTTTTGATGAATGTCCGCCGGGACAAAGCGAATACATCTATGCAAAAAATAGTTTGTTGCTAACACAAAGATGGCTTGACAGGTGCATCAGTCATTTAAGTACAACGCAATCTTTATATGGTTATGAACAAAACCTTTTTCCTATTGTACAGGGCAATCGATATCACGATCTGAGAAAAATATCCTGCGAATATGTAACCTCAAAAAATGCAGCAGGTAATGCTATCGGCGGATTAAGTGTGGGAGAGCCTGAAAACGTTATGTACGAAATAACAGCATTGTGTTGTGAAAATTTACCTGCGGATAAACCGCGTTATCTTATGGGCGTTGGCACTCCCTGGAATATCTTGGAATGCATCAGTCTTGGCATCGACATGTTTGATTGTGTTATGCCCACACGCAATGGACGCAACGGAATGTTGTTTACTACACAAGGTATCATCAACATAAAAAATAAAAAATGGGCAACAGATTTTTCACCGCTTGATAAAGGCCTTCCCTACGAAGT
>JABDAV010000165.1 GCA_013289015.1 Bacteroidota bacterium
TGCCAAACCTATTGTTGCATGTACACTTGAATGAATAAAACATAACCTGATTGAAATTGCAGCAACGAAAATGTTTGCATAAAGAACAACAACTTTATAACTAAATGCAATTGGCGCAGTGTCCGCCAGAACCGCTTTGAAAATAATAGCTGAATAGAATTACCGTTGCCAACTGACTGCAAAAAGAAGTGCGAACTGTCCTTTTACCAAAGCTGAATAGAGTTGTTGATGCCGCTGTTAAAAACAAGTTACATGCAACGTTCGGTATTTGCGATGGCAGGGCATCGAAGTTCGTCACGCTGATACTGAAGCTGATTATTTTTTGTTGCCGAAGATAATTACAAATGTTCAATAGCGAACTGTCAACCGAGAACCGAAGATAAATAGAATTACTGCTGCCGAATTGCGTTTCGTCGCCCCTGCTATTGCAAATACTTTTGTTAGTGGCAGTTTTGTCTCTTGTATATAACTTTATTTATTCGTTTAAATATTTTTGAATTTCATCCAAATTAAATGAAACCTCAGTTCCATCAACATTCATACAAGCGCCGCCTAAACCAAAAGTAACGTGAAAATAAATTTTATCTTGACTAAAATCAATACCTAATTGCTCAAAGTTAAATGGTGTAAATGAAGAACCTGCAAAACAATCTTTTGTTTCCGGGTCATTAGAGTATAAATTATAATCTTTTTCAATTTTAGAATTAATCATTGAAAGTAGCTCATCTCTTTTTTGATTAAAAAGTGAAGCGTTTTTAATTTGAATATAGCTTCCTGTTGCGTGTTTAGCATACACGAAATATTTGTATGAATATCTGCCTTTATAATCAGGATATGCATTTGATATTGTTTTGTAGTTTTTATACAGACAAGTTTTAATTAATATAGGATCGCCACCATTTTCATTTGCAGTTTCATTTTGTGAGCAAATTACTTTATTAGATGTAATAGAAGTTTCTGCGGATGTTTGTAAAGTTTTCATTAATAACCAACCTTCTGAAGTAGTACCAGTTGAAGAAGTATATACTGCATAACCCCACAATCCATCATCGCTTATTTTTTTAATTATAACAGCGTCTCCTGCAATTACATGACCTTTTCTTTTATAACCATAATCTGGTTGGTTGTAGAAATAAGATATTGAAGCCTGAACAGAATAAGTTTGATTGTTGTTTGCTTGTGTTACTTCGTTGTTATCAAATGCTGTGTCGTTGGTTTCAGAATTTAATTGTTGCTGTTGTGTATCTACTACTGCCTGATTTGTATTAAGTTCACTGCCAGTGGTAATTTTCTCACAATATATTAAATATAAATTTCCGCCTTGTTGCCATTTCCACTTTAAATAAAACAATGAATCTTTAAGTGAATTATCAAATTTGTACTTAGCCCAAATATCTTTTGACCCATCAACAAAACTGATTTTATTTCCAATAGAGTCTTCAAAAAATTTTGATTCATAGTCGCCTTCGGTAGCGAGACCAACGAATGTAAATGTTCCCTCCTTTGTAATTTTATCATAGTAACCACTTTTAACTCTTTCATCAAAAGTTAACTTATCATCGTAATTCTGATTTTCAAAATCGTTTTTCGTTTGTGTTTTAAAATTAGACGAATCAACTTGTTGGACATTAGCTTGAATATTATTTTTAAGTTTATCCAGTCTTATAAAATAATAAATGCCAACGAAGATTAAAAGCAACCCGCTGATAATTGAAGTGATTAAAATTGTTTGTCTTCTACGGTTTCGGTTTTGTTCTAACAGAAACTCCGTATTCAAGTCTAAACTATCTTCTATTAAAACTGGTTTAGCTTTATTTATTTTAAAAAAACGAAATCTTTCTCTTGAGATTAACCAAATAAGAAAAGCTAATGCAATTATACCCGCACAAAACGCAACAGCATTATTATCAGCACCTGATTGACTATATTCAGCTTCATTCTTATCAACTGTGAATCCCTGGGCAAGTACGTTTTGAATATTCGCGTTACCAGGAATCAGGTTTTCTATAGAGAAACTAGCTTGCTCTACTTTAATAGTATCACGCCATTTATTTATTTTGAAAGAGAAATGACCAGTAACCTTATCATTCCAAAGCCTACCACCTTTTTGAAAATCATCAATAAAAATGCTATAAATGTATAGGGTATCCTCGCTTTTAGTTGGCATGTTTGGCTGGTCAGTTAGCTTGTATGGTTCATTATAAGTAAGATCAAGACTATTATTTAGCAAATTATTTGTGTAACCCATTTCTGGTCCATCAGTCCATGTTGTGTAAAGCTGATTGTTTAACAAAAACGCAGCATGTCTTACATCGTATTGACCGCCATACCCACCTTCAATATCCATTCCTATTCCAATATTCTTTTCCCGATTAAATCCTTTTATCCTAAAGTAATTTTGTCCATCGTCAGAAGCATTGGTTATAATATCCGAATATTGGTAAAATCCAAAAACAGAATCAAAAACAATTTTTTCTCCATTTATGTTTGCAATCATTGAATTACCTTCTACAAAAACACTTGGGTGTGTCAATGTTGTGCTATTGTCATTGCAACTAATGATAAAAAGAAAGAAAATTAGTGAAAGGATAGTTTTTAACATAAGCCTTTTATATAATTGTTAGTTTAATGCTTATCTAATATTTGATTACCAATTTCGCAAATTGTGTCATTAACTTTTAAATATTAATAATTATAAAATTATTTTCTTTTGAAGCAACTTTATTTTATTGTTCTGATATGGCAAGTAATTTTAGAAATTAGCACGGCAAAAAAATTCTGACTAACGTCATTTATGTTTTATGCGTTTTTTATATCAATTCTTTGTATCAATTACAAAGCTTCGCTCAACCTTGCTTTAAGTAAAGTCCTAAAACGCATTGCCAATAAATAAAAATGCTCTAAGGAAATATTGAATAAGTTTAAAAATTATTCTGAACGGGGTCAATAATATTGCCACCACTGAATTTATCAATTCTCCCATTTAAGGAAGATAATATTTCAACCAGAATTACCATCGGGTTTATAAAACACCAATTTTTTAAGCGGTCTTGCAAAGAGCATTTTTATAAATGTAAGGACTCTTACCCGTTAGCCAAAGAATTTAATTCTGTGTCGGAATATGGGGAATTGCCACTAACGGTAAGGCTTGGCGAAGTGCGGATAATAGCAATCCGTCACGCCGGAACGATTTTTTTTATAAAGATAAAACTTCATTGTTTTTAATAACACTTATTTATAAGGCGAAACAAATGACTGAAGCTAAATAGCGATTTGTAGTTGATTGCAATTCCGTCCAGCCCGCATTTTGCCAAACCTATTGTTGCATGTACACTTGAATGAATAAAACATAACCTGATTGAAATTGCAGCAACGAAAATGTTTGCATAAAGAACAACAACTTTATAACTAAATGCAATTGGCGCAGTGTCCGCCAGAACCGCTTTGAAAATAATAGCTGAATAGAATTACCGTTGCCAACTGACTGCAAAAAGAAGTGCGAACTGTCCTTTTACCAAAGCTGAATAGAGTTGTTGATGCCGCTGTTAAAAACAAGTTACATGCAACGATCAAGGCTTGGCGAAGAACTGGTATTTGAAATTCGTCAGCCCGAACTGCTGCTAAATTTATAATTAAAAGTTCATTGTTATTGATGT
>JABDAV010000166.1:0-1164 GCA_013289015.1 Bacteroidota bacterium
ACAGGAGACAGGCAATTAATAAACAGGCAATTAATAAATAAAATGACTATCCCTGCAGACAGATAATAAAAAAAAGCCTTTCAATTTTTACTTAGTTTAGTTTTCATGTGGCTAACGAAGCAACCAATCATTTATATTTTCCCGTAATGATTTCGCAATGCAATTTGCTGATTGCGCAGATACTTATATTTACACAAATTTTCAACGAATGACCATATTGATTGCTGAAGATGATGCTGATGACAGGTTTCTTATTCAAACGGCTTTTGAGGAAAAAGGCTTTAATGATAAACTTGATTTTGTGGAGAACGGCATTGAGCTGATGTTGTATTTAAACACGGCTGCACAAAAAGCTGCACCTCATATTATTTTGCTGGACCTGAATATGCCAAAGAAAGATGGCCGCGAGATTTTATGTGAATTGAAGCAACATCATTTGTTCAAAAGAATACCCATTATTGTATTTACCACTACTAAAAATGAAAAAGAGATCAGGCACTGTTATGATCTTGGTGCAAACACCTATATTGTAAAGCCAACAAGTTTTGACGGCTTGCTTTCGATTGTTGAGCAGATACATTTTTATTGGGAGCACGCTGCAGCAATATCATAGTATTGATAGATTTAATTGCATTTTTAAACAACGTATTCTATAAAAAGAAGTTAGGCATATTTTTTATTGCATAATAGCCATGAGTTCCAGGAAAGTTTTAATTATAGATGATGAGATGGATTTATGCATCTTACTTAAAAACTTTTTTACCAAGCAGAATTTTGAGGTGGTAATGTCCCACAAACTTTCTGATGGTATAAGAGAAGCTCTTGATTTTTTTCCTGATATTGTATTTCTCGATAATAATCTGCCCGATTCCCAGGGATGGTCAAAAGCCGGGTATTTACTGGAAGCGCTCCCCAATGCGAATATTTTTTTGATCAGCGCTTACAAATCGGTTCCCTCGCTTCCTGAAAATCCCAGGCTTACTATAATTGAAAAACCGCTTTCTCTCAAAACCATTGAAAGTCTTATACATTAATTGTATATCCCGATAAAAGACTACGCCGATATGGAAGATGTAAACATATCTCATCATGCTCATACATATTTATTATACCGGGATGAACATAATATTTCTTACAAACAGTTCTTGTATTACCAAGTTTTAT
>JABDAV010000166.1:1174-3580 GCA_013289015.1 Bacteroidota bacterium
AAACCTTTTTTTCTGAAAGGTCTTTTAGCTGCATATCTTCTTCTACCTGTAAACGCAACTGGAACGTATACGAAAACTTGTATTGCCACCCGCATGGACAAATGTCTGGATCTGCTATTATGAAAACGGCCATTTACAAGCAACGGGTTACGATTCTAAAAACCGCAAACAATACCGTTATCATGCTTTATGGAATTCATTGCGCAATGAAACCAAATTTCATAGCATGTATGAGTTTGGCAAAGCTTTGCCGCGATTGCGTTTACAGGTAGAAGAAGATATGCAGCTAAAAGACCTTTCAGAAAAAAAGGTTTTGGCAACAGTTGTAAGTTTAATGGAAAGAACATACATACGTGTAGGCAATGCTGAATATGAAAAAATGAATGGCTCTTTTGGGTTAACAACCTTAAAAGATAAACATGTAAAGATCAACGGTAGTAAAATAACGTTTGCTTTTAAAGGCAAAAGAGGTGTATCACACAATATTACGCTGCATAATAAGAAGCTGGCGAAAGCGGTCAAAGATTGCAGGGATATTCCCGGTAAAGAACTCTTTCAATATTACACTGAAAGTGGCGATCGTAAAAGTATTGATTCAAGCATGCTCAATAATTATATGCATGCAATAACAGGGTCTGATTTTTCTGCAAAGGATTTCAGAACCTGGGCAGGCTCATTGCAAATGCTGCGTTCATTAAGAGCTCTGGAAAAAGCTGATAAAGACTCTCAGAAAAGATCGAATGTAGTTACGGCATTAAATGAAGTAAGTATAAAACTTGGTAATACAAGAACTGTTTGTAAGAAATATTATGTTCATCCCGGTATAATAAATATGTATGAGCATGATGAGATAGAAAGTTATCTGAAAGAACTTGATGGCATTGAAGAACCTGATGATAAAAGCGGCTTAACCAAAGATGAAAAGGTATTAATGAAAGTGCTGAAGAAATTGATATCGGGATAGATTTCTGATGTCTGATTTGTTGATTTCTGATTTTTTTTGGCTGTTAGCTGTTGGCCTTTGCTAATAGCTATTTTATTTTGATGTCTATTAAAGCTGTAAGCTTTCATTATAGACGATTGATGACCGTGCAGATACAAATTTAGAACGGATACCCGATCGCTAAATTCCACACAATATTATTCTTTCGCCAATCAGGATCTCCAAAATCAACAGTATTCCATTTTTGTCCGTCAGGATAATAAGGCAGTCGCACAGGAAAGGCAACATCCAGCCTTATAACAAGAATGTTTATATCAAAGCGCAAGCCTGTACCAACATCTATTGCAACATCATTTAAAAAGTTCTTGGTAAACTGTGAACCGGGTCTTGAAGGATCATATCTCAACGTCCAGATATTTCCTGCATCGGCAAAAAAAGCATAACGCACAATGGAAAACAATTTAGCACGGTACTCAGTTGAGAGCAACAACTTTACATCTCCCGGCTGGTCGTAAATAAAGGAGTCCTGCGGGTTACCCGCATAATGACTGCCTGGTCCTAAAGTGCGTGCCCTGAAACCTCGCAGATCGCTTACGCCACCCGCAAAAAATTCTTTAATAAAAGGCATATTGGTATTGTTTCCATAAGAAATACCAACGCCTGCATCAAACCTTGTATCAAGCGACCGGTATTGATTTCCTAATCTCAGGTAATGCCTTATATCCGATTCCAATTTTACATATTGGGTAAAAGGCTGACCGAAAATTTTTGCTGTATCACCTTTTTTAACATTAGCATCTGTGATTAAACCCAGCAAATTGCCAGACACATCCACGTTGCCATTAAAATAAAAATTATTAAGGCGTGTATTCGGCCTTGCAAGGGAATTGTAATTGTAATTGTAAACAGTTCCGATAATGAATTGTTTTTCTACGCTGCGTGCAAGCGTAAGATTGGTATCAATCCTTTTCTGAAAACTATCGGTAATATTTTTTGGCTGAACATAACTTACATTAAACAGCGTCAGGTCATGCTGGTCGGTTATTTTGTCTTTCCATACATAGCCATAACCTCCGCTGATGGAGGTAAGAATATATTCTGTTGTGCGATCGTAGTACTGGTAGCTTGCGCTAAATTTTGTTTGCGGTACATAAGCACTGCTTGTATTTATTCTAACAGGCGCAATTATACGGGGCACATAAAGATCTGCTTCAAGACCGTAGGTTAAGGTGTTCACTCTTATACCTGCTGATACCTGTTTTTCAAAACCTGCATTGGCAGAAATAGTTAGCAGTTCAGCACCTCTGAACACATTACGGTTACGCCAGTTGATAGAAAACTCCCCGCCGGTTGCATTGTTTGTTTTAGTAAGCGCAGATACCTGGAACCTGATAGATTTTTTATTGGTTGGAGTTAAATAATAAAACGCATTTAGTTTTTGCGCACTGTCTGCCGGTTCAAAG
>JABDAV010000167.1:0-3127 GCA_013289015.1 Bacteroidota bacterium
ATGGATCATGTTTGTCTTTAGATAATGATTTGATTTTTATCAGAAATATTTGAGGAATATCTTTAACTCTATTAAAATGAGAAAAAATAAAGTCAGTTTCGCCAAAGTTGTTATTCTTTAAATGCTTAAGGACGTGTTGTTTTATTTTATCGCAAAATTCTTTCAAAATATCTTCAATATCTCTTGCATTATAAACCGTTTTGTCAAGTTGCATTTCTGATGCTATTTGTTTTATCAAATCTTTAATTTCTACACCATTGATGTAAGCATTACAGCAGTAGCTATTGCAGAATAATCATCAAACTGAAAAAGCTTGTCTGCAAAATTTTTGGTGTGTGAAGCTTTTTGTTTGAATAGATTTACTATATCTGCAATAGGGATGGATTTCTTAGGGTTAGTATTGATCAAATAATCTACAAACTCATTTCTGTCAATTGAGTGTTCAACAGTAGTTACGAAGGAGTCTGCAACTATTGCAACTCCTTTTTTGGCAATAACGGAAGCAATAAAAGTCATTGGTTGAAAGTTTTACTAAGAAATAAAAATATTATTTTATATGGTGTGTCAGTAAAAAAATTTAACTTTTTTGCAGGTTAGCTTATATGCGAGGTGTTGCGCAATTGCAAATGTGCTAAAATTGTGTGTCAGCCAAGAAGCCAAGCAATTAAAACAAACAATTGAAATACAAAAGATCAATAACTTTACAAAGATCGAATAGCGGATTGTCAGCAGCTTACACCTTACTCAAATATTATCTCAACTTACTAAATTTTATTGCGCAAATACGCCAACTGTAAACGCTGGATTTTCTTACTCACCATGAAGGATAGGAAACTTGTCGTTGAAGAATGTCAACAAGGGCGGAATATTAAAAGAATTGAGAAATAATCATTCAAAAGTGCTTGAGTTGTTTAAAGTAGGTGCAAAAGACAGGGCATAACTTATCTATACATGGTAAACAGGCAGTAGTTATTTTTTAAGATAGTTGAGCATCAGTCACCACATGTTGGCGGTAGTTGTTTTTGGGTCGTCAGTCTAAAAAGTCTAATATCATTTTTCCTATTAATCCCGGATTCTCTAACCACGGCAAATGTCCTGAATTGAGAATAGAATGAAATTGTCCGTTTGGCATTGCGGCAACAATTTTCTGTCCTTTTTCCTGTGTAAGAAAACTGTCTTTTGTTCCTAAAATTAACGCGGCCGGCTGTTGAAGCTTAATGAGTTCACCTGCTTTAATTTCCGGAATCATATTTTGAATGAGACTTGTTGATGAAATAACATAGTGGGGTAAATGTTGAAAATTAAAATAGGCATTTGCCAATTCACCAGGAAGTGTTGCAACAAACGCTTTGGAATGTCCCATGATGGTTAAAGTTTTCAATGCGTCTTCTTTCCTTTTCGGTATCATAAAGTGCATTGCCAGTTTAGTGAAAGGCGGTGTAGCGATAATGCGAATTGCCAATGGTGGCTTTCCTCCCATAATATTTCCAGGGTTTCCTAAAAGAACAAGTTTTTTTACTTTGTCAGGATGCTCCATTGCAAAAAGTGTACTCCAGTGTGCACCCATCGAATGCGCTACCACATCAACGTTTTTTAAACCCAAAGCCTCTACGATAAAATTGAGCGTTTGGTGTGCAAACTCCCTGATGTTTACGGAATTGTGGTCCATTCCCTCGCTCAAACCACCTCCCGGCCTGTTGATTGCGAAAATTTTTCTGCCTTTCAGTTCTGCAATCAGTGAAGCTAAAACAAAAGCGTCACCTGTATTTCCCGGCACAATTACTAAAGGCTCACCTTCCCCGATTTCCAAAACACGAACCCTAAAATTTGATTCCGGCAGTACTACAAAATGTTCTTTCACTTCTAAGTTATAGTGTTTAAATAAGGCATTTTCAGCATTTCGGGCATTGATGACTTGTGGGTCATTCTGGCTAAGCGTTAAGTTCCGATTCTTCATTATTACACGGTCTAAATTTAAGTTTTCCTGCCATTTTAAGCCTTTGTTGGAGTTCTTCACCAACAAACCGTGGCTTATTAAGCATCGTGTAAATTACAAAGTTTGTTTTTAAAGAAGATCATTAAATAGAATCCGGTTAACATGAAGCTTATATAGCGTGTTAGGTGCTTAGTTGTAACGGTTTGATAAGGCACAAGTAGCCATACACATTTGCTCTGCGACTTATACTTGCGCCAGCGTGAGCGTTCGTGCTTCTTTTAAATTAGGTAAACATTGCTATTTGTTTAGTCTGCACTGGTTTTAGTTGTTCAACAAAAGAATTCCAATTGTCAATTGTAATACATAACGAATATTTTTCATTTAGGTTTTTTATTTCTGCTTGGAGTTGGTAATCTAAAAATTGTTTAGATAATTTATAAAGGTCAATACGCATAAGAACCTCTTTTGTAAATGTTCTTTTTGCGTCTGAAAATGTTATTGATTTAAGCAATTCTTTTGTCGTTTGGGAATTTAAAAGAATAAGCGTGTAAACAGCATAGTCAGGGTTGTCAAAGCTAAGCATATAGCAAGTATCGTCAAGCATCAGTGGCTTTTCATTGTCTGGCAATACTAATGTGAAGTGAAATGTTTTGTATAAACCAGATATAACTACTTTGAAAGGTTTAAATGAATAATCTCCAATACCAAAAATTGAAAAAGAAGGTTTGTCTTTATAAATACTTGATTTGCGTGCTTCAAAAGAACTTTGGTGATTAAATAGATATTGATATGTTTTAGGATATTGGCTTTTTATGTATGATGTATCCTGTCCTATTTTTTTCTGCGTAACTATTGTATATTTTCTTGATGCTTTTAAAATAGTATTTTTTAAATCAGAGCTTTTCAGAATGCCGTACACCAAATCACTTTCCAGTTCAGTTTTTTCATTTAAAGCGTTCACATAATGACCATTTACTTTATCTAACTCCATGATAGTAGAACAATCATGTTTTAAACCTTGCCTCCACTCGAAAGAGCACATACCATCAATGTGTTTTGAGTGAACATAAGCTCCAATATCTGAAACAAATTTTTCACCAACCCAGCCGAAACTTTAAGAATTGGCAGTTAGAATAAAACAAATCAAAGTGAAAATTTTCGATACATATCTTTCTCCTATTACACACAAAT
>JABDAV010000167.1:3137-3479 GCA_013289015.1 Bacteroidota bacterium
ACTTAATATTGGCTTAGAACTTTGATAGAAGTTAAACTCCTTACATTCAAAAGAAGGAGAAACGTTAAGCTGACAGAAAAATAACGCAGCATCCACTGCCACGTTAAATTCTTTCTTACTATTAATAATGTGCTTTTCTAAGTTTCCAATTTTGTGTTCATTAGCCTTTTGGTCAAAGACAACATTTTTAATGACGGAATTTTTTACAAGTAAAGCAAGGCTTCCTTGTTGGTTTTGAAAAGTGTCAAGTATCATCAGCATTATATATTCAGCTATGTCGAAGTTTCCTTTACCCGTCATGGCATCCAAGCCGTTATAGTTCTTAAAGTTTGATTTGACAGG
>JABDAV010000168.1 GCA_013289015.1 Bacteroidota bacterium
ATTTATGGTATGTAAAATAATTATAAACCCCCGAATGGCAAAAAAAACGAGGAAAAATATACTATTAACGAAAAACAAACAGCATATTATTAAACAAGAATTCAAATTTCTTATCCCGAACTCACATTAAATTAATAAAAAAACTCCGCGATGAACGGAGCTTTTTATTATTGCTGCTTAACTAATAAAAGTATGTTTCGCTTACCAATATTTGTAACCGGTAACTCTTGCATATTCAACTTCAGCCTGCGCCAATTGATATTGATAACGCAGGTTAGTTAATAAAATGCGTTGCATGTTTACAGCTGCATCCGTGACATCAGTATTTAAACCGATACCATTTAAATAACGGCTTGATGCTGTTTGCACAGCAGCTCTTGCATTTTCAATTTGCGATTGCATGTTCTTCAACTTATCGGTATTGGTTTGAATATCTGTCAATGCCTGCTGAATATTTTCCTGGTATTCATTGTCCAGTGTTTGTTGCGCCAACTCGTTTTGCTTGATCTGCGATTCAGCAACAGCTACCTGTTTTTTTGTTTTACCGTCATATATAGGTATTTTAAGGCTAACACCACCTGCATAATTAAAACGCATTTCAGTTACATCAGGCACATAGCCATTCTTTACACCCGCTGAACCGTTAAGTGCAACGGCAGGTTTATCTGTTTGCTTTACAATATTCAGATCGGCCTTTGCCTGGTCTATACGATCTTTTGCAAGAATAAAATCAGGCGCTGAGGCCTTTGCTGCAGCAAAGGCATCTTCAGGTGTTTGAATAGGAAGATTAAAATCAAATACGTTGCCATTAATATTTGCGTTGCCTGTTGTATACTGCAGCAGTGTAAGTTGTCTTTGAAGACTGTTCAATAGGTCTGCTCTTAAATTTACTTCTATATCGATCTGCGATTGCAGGTTCAAAACATCAAGCCTGATGGCATCACCATTTTTCAGTTTATCTTCCGCAACTTTTTTATTTGCGTTCAGGTAATTTAAAATACTGTCTTCAACAGTAACTGCCCGTCTGAAATAAATGATATTATAATAGATACCTGACACCTGGCTTGCCAGTTGCGTTTGCACATCCAATACATTATCATTTGCGTACCTGAGATCTGTTTTCGCACGGTCAATATTCGCTTTTATCCTGCCGAAATCGAATAGCAGGTATTCTGCACCAACATTGGCATTGACATTATTAACCGGTGCAAATTGAAAATTTACTTTTTCATTGTCAACTTCCAAAGGCAAAGTAATTTTTGGCTGAACATATTCATAACTGCCATTAAGATCAACGGTAGGCAGGTTTGTTTTAGCTACATCCAAACGTTTTTCTGCAATGTTTATCAGGTTTTGCGCTTCCTGTACTCTTGGATAATAACTGAATGATTGGTTGATAATGCCTTTCAGTTCATTATTCACCTGAACCTGTGCTGTTGCTATTAAAGACGCACACATTAAAGTGAATGTTATCAAATGCTTTTTCATTTGTTTGATTTTTATTGTTTCGGACTGACAAAACACATGAATAATTTTTTGAAGCAGTGATTTTTTATATGTGCGTCTCATCAGTGATGTCTTTTATTGTTTATAAATTTATTGTATTAATGTGCTTCAAGCATTGCAGCCGGAGCTGAGTCATTGTTAGCTGACTTTTTCTTGGTTCTCAAAAACACTACCAGCGGTATTACAGCTATAAAAAATATTGCAATGAGTTTGAACGTATCGAGATAGGCGAGGTAGTATGACTGCCTGTCTACCTGGCTGTTTATAATGCTTAATGCTGCATGGGAAGCCGATGCGCTGTCAATATTTGCACGTGATGATAAACCATGCGCAATTGAATTCATTCTTTCTGAAAACTCTGGCGAACCTGCTGTGAGATTACTTACCAGGCTTGTACGATGTATCATGTAATGACTGGAAATATAGTTATTGGCTAAGGCGATGCCGAATGCACCACCTAACTGGCGTATCATATTATTCAATGCTATGCCCGATGAATATTCCTGCGGTTTAAGACCAACAACGGCCTGGTTGATCAACGGCAGCTGAACCATTGAAATACCTACTGCGCGCAATGCGAGTGGAAGAAAGAAATCCCACTTGCCCACATCAGGACTAACATTTGCGGACATTATAGAATATACTGCAAATAAAATGAAGCCAGTAACAACGAACGGAATTGCCGGCACACCCTTAGACATTGTTTTACCTATAATAGGCATCATAACCACAGCTAATAAAGTAGGCGGTAATAATGATAAACCTGTTTCATATGCGGTAAAGCCCAACACGCGTTGTGCAAGCACAGGATATACAAATACAGATGTGAACAGCCCGAAGCCTGCAACAAAAGTAAAGATGGTTGTAAACGCAAGATTGCGGTTATTCAATACCTTTAAATTAACTGCCGGTTTTTCTATGCTTAATTCACGAACGATGAAACTTGCCAACCCTACAACAGCAACAACAGCGCAGATGCGGATGGAATTACTACTGAACCAATCTTCTGATTCACCTCTTTCCAAAACATATTGCAGGCAACCTATACCTGCCATTAGCATACCTATGCCAGGGTAATCTATATAAATAGATTTCTTGTTTTTACCTTCACCTTCTTTTTTATCAATAAATGTAAAAGCAAGAAGTGTAGCAATCAGGCCAATAGGAATATTGATCATAAATATCAGCGGCCAGTTATAATGTTCAATAATAAAGCCGCCGAGTGTTGGTCCTAATGTTGGCCCAAGCACTAAACCCATACCAAATAAACCGGAAGCGATTGGCCTGTCTTTAGGTTCGAAAGCATCAAATAAAATTGCCTGAGAAGTTGAAAGTAATGCACCACCACCAACACCCTGCACAAATCTCCAGATAATGATCTCAACCAGTCCTGTTGATTGTCCGCACATATAGGATGCGAACGTGAAGATGATCATTGAGGCGATGTAATAATTCTTTCTTCCAAAATATTCTGCAAGAAAACTTGTAAGCGGGATAATGATAACATTAGCTATTGCATATGATGTAATTACCCAACTGATATCTTCAATGCTTACGCCAAGACTGCCCGCCATGTCGTTTATAGCAACGTTTACAATCGATGTATCAACCAGTTCCATTACTGCGGCTGATACTGTTGTAATAACAATTATATACTTAGCGAGCTTTTTCATTTAGTTAGTTTTTATACTTACATAAGCGCTTAACCCTGCCCGGAGAATATCTCCGTATTTGTTTACATTGTCAATGCTTATTTTAACCGGAATACGTTGTGTAACCTTTACAAAGTTTCCACTTGAATTATCCGGAGGCAATACAGAGAACCTTGCGCCGGTAGCTTCACTTAAGCTAGCGACCTTTCCTTGCAGGATAGAATCAGGATAGGCATCCAGTTCAATTTCAACAGGCATGCCGGGATAAAATTTTCTTATCTGCGTTTCTTTAAAATTTGCAACAACCCAGTAAGT
>JABDAV010000169.1 GCA_013289015.1 Bacteroidota bacterium
ATACAAAAAAAGCCCCGCCAAACCGGCTTCCGGAGCAGGAAATGCAGCGTAAGGCAAATGCTGATCGTTTACCACGGGAGAACCGGGTGAATTAAGTACAGAGTAATTCAACTCAAGTGTGAGATCAAGATGCGGCTTCAGCAGGCGCAACAAAACACTGTCTTTTGGTAAAGCCGATTTGGAAATAGCATTGATGCTGTCATATGGAAAATGCAAATTTGCATGTGCCGATGAAGTAATGCGTATTGCTCCGCCCTGCAAAACAAAATATTTCGCTAACTCCCACGCATGCCCATCTTCAGGAGTAAGCATTAAATCAGTATCATAAATATAAATGGCTACTGCTTTTCTTTTACCGTTCACAAGATCGCCTTTAAAGAGAGCAATAGTTGCTGCTGTATAAATACCAGGATATGTCTGGCAATGTTTTAATAAAGTATAGTCAGCAACAAAGAATTTTTCATTTGGCGAAGCATCAAGAAATTCAGCAAAAATTTTAAGCTTTTCATTATTGGGGTATTCATTTCTTCTGTTCAATTCATCAGAAATAAATTTACTGAGTGATGAATGTGTGAGTATTTCTTCAAATTCGCTATCGGGCACAGGCTCAAGCAAGCGGTTACGCCAGGCATACAACATGGCCGATGGCCAGTAGGTCAGGAATGTAATTTTATAATGTATGCCGATCGTCCAATTCCATTTTCTTTGTTCCCCGCGAGGCACATGTACTACTCCCGGAGCAAAGCCAAAAGGATGAGAAGGTTGAGGCTGGGGCCACGGTCCTCTTCTGTCATATAAGTAATCAGACTGCGGTCTTACATTTGGCAATGACATAGCGTTAGTTTTAATTATCGTACAATTTAGGCAATAAGTAAATACGACAAATAAATTGCAGTCATCATCGCCATTGGTTATGCGCTTTATTGAAGTTGTTTTGATTCAAAAAAATTCTCTACTAAACGTTAGTTTATCTAAACCAAAAGAAGAAGATATTTAGTGCGGGTTCAGATACGAAATTGATTTTGTATTGACGATATACGTTGCTTAATCATTCTTTAAATTGAGACATCAGCAAATTGAAGCATGAGTATTTTCCCGGATTGTTGGCAGCATCATATCCATTGCAACTTCACGTCTATTCTTCTTTTTTCTTCTGCCATTCTTTATGATTGATCATGATCTCAATTTTCTTTCTGCAACGCTCAATATCGATGTGATATTCTTTTATCTTTTCATCGTTTAAAGAATTCAATATTGCTTTTTCAAAACAACTGATGGCTGCATCAAAATTCATGTTTAGCTCTTCTGCTATCGCAAAGCGATAATATACCCATGATTTTTCTATGGTTGGAATAGTAAGACATTTATCCAAATGCTTTTTCAATTCTTCATAACGCTCCATATCAGTTAATAAAACCGCATAATGAAAATAAGGATGCGGATAATTGGGATCGCTCTTTATAGCTGTTTTAAAATGTGTTTCTGCTTTCTTATAATTATCAAACTGCGTTTTGTAGATCCAGCCAAGAGAATTGTGCGTTGGCGCATGATTCGGCTCATCATACAAAATGGTTTCATACTTGCGCAAAGCATCTACATGCGCATTCTTTTTTATATCTGCTTCCGCTTCC
The DNA here is from genome assembly GCA_013289015.1 of Bacteroidota bacterium. GTDB lineage: Bacteria > Bacteroidota > Bacteroidia > Chitinophagales > Chitinophagaceae > Parafilimonas. The sequence continues at coordinate 1,632 of JABDAV010000169.1, forward strand.
AAAAACAATTCTTCAATGTTCATAACACTAAATTTTTTTATTATACGGCAAATGAACTTCGGTTCAACTTCGTTGTATCGTGCATTGCAAATTTTCTTCACCCTTCAGGGATGGGCTTACCAGCCAAGAATCCATGCAAATATTAATGGCGCAACAATAGTTGCATCACTTTCCACAATGAATTTTGGCGTATAAATATCTAATTTTCCCCAGGTTATTTTTTCATTAGGCACAGCACCGGAATACGAACCGTATGATGTTGTTGAATCGCTTATCTGGCAAAAATAACTCCAGAACGGAACATCATGCCACTCCAGATCCTGGTACATCATTGGCACTACACAAATAGGGAAATCGCCCGCAATACCGCCGCCAATCTGGAAAAAACCGACACCCTTTCCTGAACTGTTTGCGCGATACCATTCGGTTAAATAAACCATGTATTCAATACCGCTTTTTACAGTGCTTGCCTTCAATTCGTTTTTAATTACATAACTCGCAAAAATGTTGCCTGTGGTGCTGTCTTCCCAGCCCGGAACAATGATGGGAATATTCTTTTCTGCCGCTGCTACGATCCAGCTATCCTTTTTATCGATCTCGTAGTATTGCTCAAGATCGCCGCTTAAAACAGTTCTGTATAAAAACTCATGCGGGAAATAACGTTCGCCTTTTGCTTCTGCATCTTTCCATTGCTTCACTAAATGTTTTTGCAAACGGCGAAATGCTTCTTCTTCCGGAATACAGGTATCTGTAACACGATTGTAATGGTTTTCGAGCAGTTCCCATTCTTCCTGCGGTGTAAGATCGCGGTAATTGGGAACGCGCTTATAACTGTTATGCGCAACAAGATTCATTACATCTTCTTCAAGATTAGCGCCGGTGCAACTGATGATATCGATCTTGTCTTGTCTTATCATTTCAGCAAGAGAAATTCCAAGCTCTGCAGTACTCATGGCGCCAGCAAGTGTTACCATCATTTTCCCGCCTTCATTCAAATGCGCTTCATAACCTTTGGCAGCATCTACTAAAGCGGCTGCATTAAAATGGCGGTAATGATGTGCTATAAATTGTGATATGGGACCTTTATTCATTTTTAATTTTTGAACAGCAAAAATAATTTTTTAGCTACAAGTGAGGCCAGTGATTTTGTGTTTGATATTATGTTCTAAAAAAACATTAGAAATCTTAAGCAACTATTTTGTTAAAATAAAGGTTTCCTAAAATCCTCCGGGAGCCATATTATTCTTAACATAAAAAATCAATGTATGAAATCTACACTAAGGCATAACTATGTGCCAGGCTTACTTATTATTGCTTTCTTTTTAATTATAACCTCAGGCTGCCAAAAAATGGCTGATTCTTCTTTACAGGCTAACCAGGCGGCCGTATCGGATATGCAGGCCGGCAGCTTATCGCTGGGTAATTTTAAAGAAGTTAACCTAAATGCTAATACATTCGGCTATCATGCACCGCATACGAGCCCCAACCTGCATAATGCATGGGGAATGGCAGTAAGTTCCGGTGGTGGTATTTGGGTATCTGCTGCAGATGGAGGTGTAAGTTATATTTATAATGACAGGGGGGCTCAACTGATTCCCCCGGTTGGCATTCCTTCCCATGTGGCAGGAGCCGCCGGCAATCCAACCGGGCAGGTGTTTAATGCCACAACAGACTTTGTTATTCCCGGAACCGGCAATCCTGCGAAGTTCATCTTCGGAAGCGAAGATGGAACTATCTCAGCATGGAATG
>JABDAV010000170.1 GCA_013289015.1 Bacteroidota bacterium
AAGCGTTTTATATAGGATTTGATATTAATGGATGTGAATTAGGATTAGATCCTGATATGAGTAATGCAGAAACCGGCAATCAGTCCGTTGCTTATTGGTCGGTTGATAATATTGAAGCAGCAGTTGAAAAGCTTACTTCAAATAATGCATCCGTTATATCCGCAATAGCAGAAGTTGGTGAAGGAATAAAAGTGGCTGTATTAAAAGACCCGTTTGGCAATGCAGTTGGCTTGATCGAAGAAGCTGGTAAATAATCTTTATAAAAATAAGATTCCCGTTTTCACGGGAATGACGCTGAAAAGATTGATTTGTTTCTTAGCGTAAACCAATGGAAAGAATTAACGTAACCACGCCTCATAAATCATCAAGGCTTAACTGCTGAAAAAGCAACACTACTAAAGTTAAATCAAGGCGAATGAACGGATGTGCTGCATATCATCCGTTCTTGACTTTTTTGGTACTTTTTGTGTCAAGACAAAAAGTACATGAGAAATGTTTTAATTTGTACGATACAAACATCCTCTCAATATTCTTACATGAAAAAATATAAACTGCTTTTATTAGTTTTTATTTCTTTGAAATTATCAGCACAAACCATTACTGGCTTTTCTTCAAATGATACAGCATCACAGTTACAAACAGAACAAAAATTTGATGCGCAGTTAAACGCAGATCATATCGGTGCTACTATAAAACAATTATCATCAAGGCCGCATAATCTTGGTTCAGCAGGCAGCAAAGCAGTTGCCGATACTATTTTAAACCGTTATAAAAGTTATGGCTTTGATGCGCATATAGAAACATTCACTGTATTGTTTCCAACACCAAAAACACGAGTGCTGGAAATGATCGCACCAACATCTTACAAAGCTTTATTGAAAGAGCCTGCATTGAAAGAAGATGCGACATCGGGACAGGAAGACCAATTGCCAACATACAATGCATGGAGCGCAGATGGCGATGTAACGGCAGCGCTTGTATTTGTGAACTATGGTTTGCCGCAGGATTATGATAAGCTTGCAGAAATGGGCATTGATGTAAAAGGAAAAATCGTTATTGCAAAGTACGGACATAGCTGGCGGGGTATAAAACCCAAGGTTGCGCAGGAACACGGTGCAGTAGGTTGTATTATCTACAGTGACCCGATGGATGATGGGTATTTCCAGGGAGAGGTTTATCCTGAAGGCGCTTATAAAAATGAATATGGCGTACAGCGCGGCAGTGTGATGGATATGCCGATCTATCCCGGCGATCCGCTTACGCCGAATGTTGGCGCAGACAGTAGCGCAATAAGATTAGATCGCAGTGCTGCAACTAATCTTTTAAAAATTCCTGTGTTGCCCATCAGCTATCATGATGCAAAACCTTTGCTTGAATCTTTGGATGGGCCTGTTGTTCCTGATGGCTGGCAGGGCGCGTTGCCGTTTACATACCATATGGGTGCAGGCAAAACCAAAGTGCATTTAAAGCTTGAATTCAACTGGAACATGGTGCCTTGCTATGATGTGATCGCGATGATAAAAGGTGCGCAATATCCTGATGAATGGGTGATGCGCGGTAACCATCACGATGCATGGGTGAATGGGGCAGACGATCCTATCAGTGGCCAGTCTGCCATGCTGGAAGAAGCAAAGGCAATCGGCGAATTATTGAAAACAGGATGGAAGCCCAAGCGCACGATCGTGTATTGCTCATGGGATGGTGAAGAACCTGCATTGATCGGCTCAACAGAATTTGCTGAAGAGCATACAAAAGAATTACAGCAAAAAGCAATCGTGTATATTAACAGCGATGGAAATGGCAGGGGCTTTTTAGGTGCAGGCGGTTCACATGCTTTACAAACTCTGGTTGATGAAGTTGCAAAAACCGTAAACGATCCGCAAACAAATGTTTCAGTGTTTGACAGATGGAAAGCAAATAAAGCAGCAAACGCATCAACTACAACAGCTAAAAAAGATGCATTGAATATTACTGAATTTCAGTTGAGCGCATTAGGCAGTGGTTCGGACTACTCTCCTTTTTTGCAACATCTTGGTTTGCCTTCTCTTGATTTTGGATTTGGCGGTGAAGATGGTGGCGGTGAATATCATTCCATTTATGATTCTTATGATGATTACCGCCGCTTTAAGGATCCAACTTTTGCATACGGTGTTGCACTGGCAAAAGTGGCAGGCCATACCGTTTTAAGAATGGCTGATGCAGATGTATTGCCCTTTGATTTTTCAAAACTATATAAGACAACAGATGGTTATGCAAATGACCTGATGGATATGACGAAAGATATGCGCGATGCCACTGCAGTAGAAAATCAATTGCTCACCAGAAATGACTACAAGCTTGCATCAGACCCGACAAAAATATATATACAGCCTGCACCAAAAGACGAAGTGCCGTTTCTTGATTTCAGTCCTTTACAGAATGCTTTAAGCAGTTTAAAAACAAGTACAGACAGCTTGAATGCAGGCCTTAAAAAAATGAACGCTTCATCAAATGAAAATATTAATCTCGAATTAGCGCATGCAGAACAACAATTATTGTTTGAAAACGGATTGCCGCGCAGAAGCTGGTATAAGCATAGTTTATATGCACCGGGGTTTTATACAGGTTATGGCGTTAAAACATTACCCGGCATTCGCGAAGCGATAGAACAACGCAACTGGAAAGAAGCACAGGATGAAATAGATCTAACGGCGCAATCCATTGAAAAGTTTGCAGCCTATCTGAATACCATCAAGCCATGATCAGTAAATATCCAGGCGCTTATATATTTTTTCTTTGATGGTTCCGTCGGGATAACCGGTAATAACTTTTGAAGCCATATTTACGAACAGGCCCGTTTCAACCACACCTGCCATAAGATGCAGTTCAACATTTAATTGTGCGGGATCGGGAATGGAATTGAAGTAGCAGTCAAGAATATAATGCTTATGATCTGTTATAAAAGGCTTGCCTTCTTTTTCTCTTAACACTGCCTTGATGTTGCAGGTTGTTTCAATTTTTTGCTGCACCTGTTTCCATCCGAAAGTGATCACCTCAACAGGCAAAGGAAACGCACCTAATATTTGCACATCTTTCTTTTCATCAACAATAATGATCAGTTCATCAGAAGCGGCTTCAACAATTTTTTCCTGCAGCAAAGCGCCGCCACCGCCCTTAATTAAATTACCGTTTACATCAACTTCATCAGCACCATCTAATGCAAGCTGCAAACGCTCAACATCATCAAGCGAAAGATAATTAATGCCTTCTTCTTTTAAAATATTCTGTGTTTGTAACGATGTACATACTGCGGTAAAATTCAAACCCTGCAGTTTGCGTTTACC
>JABDAV010000171.1 GCA_013289015.1 Bacteroidota bacterium
GAAAGCGCATACCAATCTTTCAAAACCAAATGAGTTATTAATAAGCTATAACGTAAACTCATTTGATTTCTGGAACGACATAAAAATATACCCCAATTTATACAGGCCAAGATTTATAAGAATAAAGTTATTGCCATAAATGATGAAATTATCTTTCATACAATTATGTTTTCTATGTGTTGCATCATCAGCGCAGCAATCATCGTTTTCAATTGCCAATCCTTTGGATGGCTTGCCTGCAATGCCATTCAGAACAGATACATGGAATGTTATTCCTCCATCAAACAATCGTCAGCAATGAAAAATATTTACAGTATTATTTTATTTTTTATGCTGATGGGTTGCAAAAATACAAAGCCTGTTGTGTCTGATGGTACCATATCACATGCAAGATGGTATGAAAAAGATTCGGCCAATCAAATTATAACAAAACCGGCACCGCAATGGGCAGAAATGCTGCGCCATGATACAGGATGGATCGGCGCTGATGGTATTTACAGTATGGCAACAAATGGTGTTGAAGCACCGGGCAAAGCCAGTCAGACAAATACATTCTTCTGGTTCAGCGATTGCATTATAGGAAATATTGTTGCTGATACTTTACGATCAGACTGGCAATTGCTGCACAATTCAGTTGCGTATATGGATGGTGATAAAGTTGATCCAAACCATATTCATTTTTATTACAGAAAAGACAGCGCAGGAAATGCTTTATCAATGTTTGAACCGCATTCACCCGATTCAAAACCGGGCGATTATTATTGGTTAGGTGATGGCGTGTTTGGTGTGAACAGACCAATCGGTTTGCCATTAATCGTATCCCAATAAAAATGAATATTGCTTTCTGCCGGCTCATTATCTTTTAATAAAGCAACTGAATTATGGATCATTAAATATCCCGGCTTCAAACTATCATTAACAATATCACCGAGCATTGTATCGCTGAACAATAACATCGTTTCAGGATTGGTTGCACCTGCTGTATCAATGCCGTTTAACGGAATAGAAAATATGCCGTCTGCACCAAACCAGCCATGCTTTCGATAAAACAAATTTGCCCAGTCTGTTGCAGGTTCAGCTATAAATTTTAATGAAGTAAGATCAGTATTTTGTTGTGCTATGTTTTTATTTGTTGAGCACGAAAAAAATATCGCTACGCTGAACAATACGTGTATGATACTTTTATTTTTCATTGTAATTCTTTTAGTCAGCTTTTTATAAATCGTTTTTTATTCCAACCTGAATTTGTTTATGACGATTTTTTCTGTGTTATTGATACCACTCAGCTTATTGGGCGACATAAGTATAAATAAACACTTCATGATCACTTAATCCAAATGCAGAAAGGTCAATCGCTATATCCATTACCCATTTATCTTTTGTAAGCGATTCTATGTTATACACCTCGGTTGTTATTTGTTGGGTATTAAACACAGAGTGATATATATCAGTAAATGTTTTTTCATCATCGCTTACATACCATTTATCATAAATATTAAAGCCATCAAATGTGCAGGCATCAGCTCCATAATTTACACTCATAGTGCTATCTGCATTGTATGAAAAAATATTATCCTTCTCACAATCTTGTTCAGACTCCTGCTGCGGTGTTACTGTTGTCCAGAGTTTTGAAACCAGTTTCCATTTATGCGAGTAAATGATCTGCGCTGCAGATGCACTGGTATTTACTGTAAGATCTTTTTCAGCAACATTGCCTTTACTATCTTCAAAATGATAATTAATACCCACCAGTTTATCTACTTCGCCTGGCTGATATGTATAATCAAAAATATATTGATACGTATTTGTGCCTGTACTTACCGGTGTTACGCTTTGTGTTCCAAATGCGGAATCAGGAACAAGATTCACTGATTTTGAAAGAAGCAGTTTCCCAACACCGTACGGTGCAATTATATCCAGTGTGTCTAAAACATGCTGACCTGTTTTGCCGGAAACATTCACAGGATGTAATTTTAAAACGGGAAGATTTGGATCAACAGAATCTTTCTTACACGAAACAGCAAAAATTATTACGCCTGTAACAATGCAGCTTATCAATAGGGCAACTCGTTTCAATTTCTTCCAGTGATTTTCCTTTCGTTTCCGGCACCAGCTTCAATACGAAAAAGAAAGCAAGTACTGCCATCACCATATAGATCCAAAATGTATAGTCACTGCCGATAGAATTTAATAACATAGGGAAAGACTGCGAAACAACATACACAGATATCCATAAAAAAAATATAGAAACAGACATGGCTTTGCCGCGGTTCCTGTTTGAAAAAATTTCGGCGATTACCACAAATGCAAGCGGCCCAAGTGATACAGCAAAAAATGCGATGTACGCGAGAATGGCAATTAAAACAAGATAGCCTTTTGCCATATCAAAATGAAATGCTGCCCCAACAATAGTTAAGCAAACTGCCATGCCTGCAGTGCCAGCCAGTAATAATGCACGCCTTCCCCAGTTATCAACATATTTTATAGCAACGAGTGTAAACAATACATTGATGATGCCGACCAAAACCGTTTGCATTAAAGCAGAGCCTGACGCATCCCCGGTTGATTTAAAAATTTCCGGCGCATAATACATGATGGCATTAATGCCTGTAACCTGCGAGAAAATACAAAGCACGATACCAATCAATAATGCTTTGCGGATACCTGACTTAAATATTTCTGAGAATGTTCCGTGTTCAGTATTCAGCGTTTCTTTTATCTCGGATAATTCCTGCTGCGCTTTTTGTTGGCCATTAATTTTTGTAAGAATATCATTTGCTTCATCCCATCTTTCTTTAGATGCCAGCCATCTCGGGCTTTCAGGAACGAAGATCAACATGATCAAAAAAATAACAGAAGGAATAATACCTGAACCAAACATATATCGCCATCCTGTTGAAATATTCCAGGCTTCATTATGCCATCCTGCAATGATTGCATTTACAAAATAGATAAGTAATATACCTGTTACAATACCAAGCTGGTTTACTGAAACCAACCTGCCGCGAATTTCAGCGGGTGCAATTTCAGCAATGTACATGGGTGCAAGCATCGAAGCAATACCAATTCCAATACCGCCGATCAACCTGAATGCAACAAACCATGTAAGACTCAAGGGAATGGCTATGCCTAAAGATGAAACGGCGAACATAATGCCGGACAACACCAGCATTTTTTTGCGCCCGATTTTATCACTTAATGTGCCTGCGAACATAGCGCCGATAACACAACCTATCAATGCGCAGGAAGCAATCCAGCCTTTCATAGCTGGTGAAAGATTATACAGCTTTTCAATAAAGC
>JABDAV010000172.1 GCA_013289015.1 Bacteroidota bacterium
CGAATGAACGGATGTGCTGAATATCATCCGTTCTTGAATTTCTTTGGTTACTTTATCTCGTTAATAATTATTTTTTAATTGTCTCGATGAATGCTTCGCATTTGTTTTTTCAAGAAAAGAAAGTGACAAGCATATTATTGGATAATGAGCATTAAAAGAATGAGATTCCCGCCTTCGCGCATTAGCGAGCTAACTTTCTTTATACAGCACTTTAAGTACAGTTATTGTATGCTCAAAGCCGCATGGCTTCGTTGTCTCATCGGCGTTGCTTTCGCTTCTTTGAAAAAAATTTCCTTCGGATTTTTTTCAATCCCGACAAGTCGGGACCGAACCGAAGGAGGCGCCTTATGTGACAACTGGTAACAACCTGAAATTACAGGCGCTGATTATTGTGAAGTTCAAGCTGGTACTGTATTTAAAGCTATTACAGTATTTCTTAACCTGACGCTAATACGCCTTCGCGGGAATGACGGGCAAGTGGTTGTAGGTTTATCTAACAGTATTATTTTTTAAGCACGGACGCTGCGTTCCTCAACCACATTCATAAAGGCGTAATATGTCTAAATTAACCTGCATATTGTCGGTTTTACACCCTTTACATTACTAACCGGAGCAGTAGCTTTGAGTACAAAATTTCTCCATGCATACACAACAGGATAATCAAAATTTTGAAACATTTCATCAACTGCATCATCAATCCAAACCATTCATACTTGCCAACGTTTGGAACGTAAAGAGTGCTCAAATTGTTGAAGCAAGCGGTTTTAATGCAATGGCTACATCAAGCGGCGCTATTGCCGACTCATTGGGTTATAAAGATGGTGAGCAGATACCATTTGCTGAACTGCTGTATATTATCAAAAGAATTAAGTCTGCTATTTCTATCCCTTTATCCGTTGACCTGGAAAGAGGCTATACACATAATTTAGTCTTGTTGAATGAGCACATACAGGCATTGGTTGATGCAGGTGTGTCAGGAATAAACATTGAGGACGCGCAAGGTGTAGATGTTTACCTTAAAAAGCTAAACAGTATTGCAGCCTATCTCAAAAATACCAGTCAGCAAATTTTTATCAATGCAAGAACAGATGCGTTTCTTCAAAAATTACCATCGCCTCTGGAATCCACTATTGAAAGAGCAAGGCTTTACCGGGAAGCAGGAGCAGATGGCTTGTTTGTAACCGGTGTAAGCGATGCCGATGTGATCAGAAAGATTGTTTCGTCAACTACCTTACCTGTAAATGTGGTTGCAACACCAGCCATTTCAGTTAAAGCATTGGAAGATTGTGGCGTAAAGCGTATAAGCATGGCTGTTTTCTTATACAGGTCAACATATAGTAACATGGAAAAAACAGCAAAAGAAATTCTGAATACAAGATCATTTGAGGCGATGTTCTAAAAGATTGCCTCCCTGCATTGGGACGGAACAGGCTGTTATATGTGCGTTGAATAGTTTTTGTTTCACAACAGCTAAAAAACAAAAGACCATAAGTTAACTCATGGTCTTTTTACTTTATCGTAATAAATCTTTGTTGCTAAAAATAATGCTGATCCATATCTTCCAGTAAAGAGATATGTGTTGGCTGCCAGCCCAATTGTTCTTTGGTTTTACTGGCAGTGGCAGGGCTGTCAAACGCAATAAACATGCTCATCCATTCAAAATGTTGCCTGGCTTCTTCCTGCGATAAAGATTTAACCGGCAGGTTTAGTTTTTTACCAATCAGTTCTGCAATTTGTTTTATCGGGATGCCCTCGTCGCCAATTGCATTATAACGTACTCCTTTCGCAGCTTTTTTCAATGCCAAACAAAAAGCGTGTGCAGCATCCAAGCGGTGCACTGCGGGCCAGCGGTTACTGCCATCACCTGCATAAGCAGAAACACCTTTCGTTTTAGCCATGTTAATGATCATCGGAATAAAACCTTTATCACCTTTATCATGAACAGATGGTGGCAAACGAACAACAGATGCATTGATGCCATTACCGGCTAATTCAAACGTGGCTGTTTCTGAAGCACGGGGTACACCTGGCGCTGCAATATTTTCTGTAATAAAGCCATTTTCTTTCTCCAATCCTAAAATGCCACCTGTTACCACTATTGGTTTGCCTGTACCTTTCAATGCTTCGCCCATTGCTTTGATAGCTGCTTTATCCGCTTCGGCAGATTTGGCATATTGTGAGAAGTCGTGAATAAAAGCAGTATGTATCACACCATCGCTTTCAGTAACACCACGCTTTAGGCTTTCCAAATCATCAAGACTGCCTTTTAATACCTGCGCACCGGCATCTTTAATTGCTTTTGCAGATTCGTCTGAACGCGCAAGCCCGATTACTTCATGGCCCGCATCCAATAATTCCTTTACTATTGCTGAGCCAATAAAACCTGAAGCTCCTGTTACAAATACTTTCATAAGTTATTTATTTTTTAATTGCTATCGCAGCACAAAGCTACATTGCAACATGGTGGCCATATGAGGACATTTGACGCAATTTTGCGAGGACATTTTTATCTACTTTTACTATCATTAATTTTATTTGAATGTTTGAAGTGTTTGAACAATATATGGAAAAGATGGTGCCTGGTTTAACAACGGAGCAGGTAAACCTGATGCGTTCTATGTGCAGTATGAAAAAAATGCGTAAACGACAAATGTTATTGCGGGAAGGTGAGGTTAGTCGCCATAAAATATTTGTTGCAAAAGGGTTGCTGCGCAATTACAGCATAGCAGAAAATGGGTATGAATATATAGTTCGCTTTACAGATGTGGATGGATGGACAAAAGATCCTGAAAGTTATTATAGCGGGCTTCCATCAAAATACAATATTGATGCTGTTGAGCCCAGTGAAGTGATCATGTTTACACGTGAAGATTTTGAAGGGTTGAAACAAATGATTCCGGTGCTGGCTGCATTTTCTGAAAATGTGATCACTGCAAATGCGGGCTTAATACAGAAGCGGGTGTTGATGAACATCAGCGCCAGCGCTGAAGAAAAATATATCGACTTCATCGAGACGTATCCGAATATCTTTCACAGGATTCCTTTACACATGGTGGCTTCTTATCTGGGTGTATCAAGAGAAACATTAACGCGCATACGACAAGGACTGGCCGTTGTAACAAAATAGTAATTGCTGTCAATTAAAATTAAAGTTGTTTCGTTCCCTGCAATAATGCTCAACTGCTGAAACCGACGAAGGAGATTCGCGAAGGCAACTAAAA
>JABDAV010000173.1 GCA_013289015.1 Bacteroidota bacterium
CAACCTGTTTCTTAACCTGACGCGTATGCGACAAGCCGGGACCGAACCGAAAGAGGCGCCTTATGTGACAACTGGTAACAACCTGAAATTACAGGCGCCAATTACGCTGAAACTCAAGCTGGTTTTATATTTAAAGCGATCACGCTATTCTTAACCTTACGCGTATGTGATAACTATCGGTATCTAAATGATGCGTACCCAATAACTTATCCTGAATTCACATTATTTTAATACGCAAAAACTGTTTTAGTAACCGAAAGACTTCACATACGAACTGCGGGTAATGGTAATTATTACGCGGGCTGCTGGTTCGGTTTTTGATTCCTCACCACTATTCATCATTTTTAAAATCCAGCATTATGAAATCACTACAAGGCAAAAAAGTTGCCATACTTACAGAGACCGGTTTTGAAGAAGTGGAATTAACCAGCCCGAAACGGGCGCTGGAAGAAGCCGGCGCCGAAGTACAGATCGTTTCACCCCAAAAAGAAACCGTAAAAGCCTGGGATCACGATCATTGGTCAATTGAATTAAAGGTAGATAAGCATATAGATGATGCGCAGGTTAACGATTACGATGCATTGGTTTTGCCCGGCGGCGTGTTGAACCCCGATAAGTTGCGCATGAATGAGAATGCAGTGCGTTTTGCAAAAGATTTTATTGAATCAGGCAAACCTGTTGCAGCCATTTGTCATGGGCCGCAAACATTAATTGAAACAGGTTTGCTGCAGGGCAGAATGCTCACCTCTTATCCCTCTGTTAAAACAGACCTGGAAAATGCAGGCGCGGAATGGGTTGATCGTGCAGTGGTGGTTGACAATGGGCTTGTTACCAGCCGCAGCCCCAAAGATCTGCCGGCTTTTAATAAGAAAATGATCGAAGAAATTCATGAAGGCGTGCACATCCCGGCACCAACGCATTAGTAAGACCAATGTTCGATAAGTAAAAGCCTGGTTCAGGGGAGCCGGGCTTTTTAGCTGTTAGAGGTGAAAGGTGAGAGGTGAGCAGTTGAACGCCGGAGATGGAAGATAGGAGATAGCAGCAAATGCCAAAATTCTATTTTCTAACTCCTGACTTCTGAACTGAAAACCTGGCTCTTGAATTCTGCAACCAAATCAGAAATCTCAAAATCAGCCATCTGGAACCTGAAAGCTTATTTCTTCGATATAACTTCGATATTTCTTCGATATAACTTCGATCAATGGGATCGAAGAAATATCGGCTTTATTTCGATTATTTTTCGTAGAAATAAGCCTAAACCTCTATGTTTGGCATCAGCCCTTATTAAGTTACCCGCAGGTATTGGCATCAAAAGGCAGGCTGCCGGGCGCTGAATCTGCTAAGGCAACGGTTAAGAATGAAGTGATACATTTTTCTTTTACCGATAACAGCACCGATGGTATTGCCTCGGCAAATGATACCATCATACTGGTGGCATACTCACCTGACCTGCAGCAGGCAGTATTTACTTTGTATGGCGGTTTCTTTGAATTAAGCAACAAGTGAGTATTATCCGTTCGGTATGCAAATGCCGGGCAGGGATACAACCTTTAAAAGCTCCTATCGGTATGGGTTTAATGGCAAAGAAATGGATAATGAAGCAAAAGGGGTAGGAAATCAAGTTGATTATGGCAATCGTATCTATGATCCTAGAGTTGGGCGATTTTTATCTAAAGATCCGCTTGCTGCAGGTTATCCTTGGAACTCTCCATATTCATTTGCGGAGAATGACGTTATAAGAGCAATAGACTTGGATGGGCTGGAAAAAGTGATTTATATAATTAAGATAACACCAAAAAATATAAGTACAACTAAATTGGAATTACAGAATGCCGGACCTTTAGGGGATGGTGTTGCAGTACAACTAAAACATAATGGAGAAGTTCATAATTTTTATGGAACCTCAGTAGCATCAGCAATTGATTTTACAAAAAGCTATGAAGGAACTGGAATCCCTGGCCATCCATTTGAAAGATATAATGATTCGAGGGGGAATGCAACTATTGGCAACGGTCATCTAATGAGTGACCAAGACAAAACGCTATATCCGATTACCGCTTCTAATCACCCCTTCGTAGTCGGTTCTAAAATACTTCAAGACGATGCAGAAACGCAATTTGGAAGTGATTATGCAGGTAAAGTAGCTATGGCAACGCTCGCATTACAGAAAAATAAAATTACATTATCGGGAGGGCAATTAGAAGCGATGACAGATTTTGGATTTAATATAAGGAATGCGTCGCAAAGAATTGGTTCATTTACTTTAGAACAAGGTGGGGACTTCTTCTTAGGTTATTTAGGCGGAGGAATAGCTTTTGAAAAAAGAAGAATAGGTGAAGCTATAATGTATAATTCTGGCCAACATATTTTGTTTAATCCAATAAATAATAAAAAAGAAAATAGGGATTTAAACGATAAAATAGAATTGCTAGTCAACCCAGCTCATTCGTTTGATCCCCAAGTTAACCCGCAAGCTAATCACAATCAAATTTCAGCATAATTAAATTTTTAATATGAATAAATTTTATTTTATTTTTTTAATATTTTGTTTAATGCATAATTCAAAAGGTTCAGCTCAAGAAATTAAGCCTAAAGATTTATATGGTAAATGGAAAGTGAAGGATTGGCTTTTTTTTGAAGAAGTAAACGAAAATGCAAGTGATCATAAATCTAGGATGAACGACTATCATAGATGTCTAAACGCTAAGGTTACCATTGATAGTAATGGTATAAAAATACAGGGTGGCAACAATATATGCTATTTTGATCCTTGTGAATATAATTTCGCAGAAAACCCGCGGTTTATACAAAAAAAAATTGTCGCGGACGATAACTACACAAAGCAGGAAGAAGGTGCAGAAATGATAGACAGTAATATCGTTGGAAAAGGATTTGTTCAACTTTTGGATAAACAATACTGTAAACCAACACTAACTCTTCTCGATGCTGGCTGTACTCAATCATACGGAAATTTTACAATGAAAATATGTATTATAAATAAAAATAAAATTGGATTTTTTATGGGTGAAGAACTATTAATATTGGAAAGGAATTAGTCCCCTCAAAAGAATCGGCAAATAAGGATGTAATGAAGTAAAGTTTTCCATTGACGCAATCGCCGAGTATTTAATCTACATCATCG
>JABDAV010000174.1 GCA_013289015.1 Bacteroidota bacterium
CGATTCACTGCCTATGTGCTTTTTACGGTTTTATTTAGTTTACTTGTATATGCACCGCTTGCTTATTGGAGCTGGAATCCGGGAGGATTTTTATTTAAAATGGGATCATTGGATTTTGCGGGCGGTACCGTTGTACACATTTCTGCGGGCTGCGCAGCGCTTGCAGGCGCCATTGTACTAAAACGCAGGAAAATGCACATTGAACATAAAGAAACAATTCCTGCAAATATTCCTTACATATTAATAGGAACAGGACTTTTATGGTTTGGCTGGTTTGGCTTTAATGCAGGTTCTGCTTTGGGCGCTAATGCGCTTGCCGTATCTGCCTTTTCCACTACCAATACTGCCGCAGCCGCCGGAGGACTTTCCTGGATGTTTTTTGATGTATTGAAAGGGAAAAAACCTTCTGTTACCGGGTTTTGTATAGGAGCAGTTGTGGGGCTTGTTGCCATTACACCCGGCGCAGGCTTTGTAGCTATTCCGCAAAGTATCTTTATCGGTGTAGTAGCTGCTGTTATTTCAAACATTGCAGTATATATAAAATCAAAAAGTTCGCTTGACGACACATTAGATGTTTTTCCCTGCCACGGTATAGGAGGAATGGTAGGAATGCTAATGACAGGCATATTTGCAACCAAAGCAGTTAACAGTGCCGGGGCAGATGGCCTTGCATATGGCAACGCCGGATTTTTCTTTACGCAGTTAAAAGCTATGTTATGTGCAGTAGGTTATAGTTTCATAGTTTCTTTCCTCATCTTTAAACTGGTTAACTTTATTGTACCACTCCGCGTTAGTGATATTGAAGAAGAAAAAGGTCTTGATGTTAGCCAACACGATGAAAAATATATGCATATAACACTTGCAGTTACAGAAGAAGGTGTAATCGAAAAAATTTAATATTCAAACCCGACATATGAATCGCACTCAGAGGTTGCTTTACCAGGCGGCCTCTTTTTTTAAAATACTTCTCTGCCAGCCTTATTTCTAATTCTTAAACGAAGGACTTTTACAGGCAAGTCAAACCTTTTCAAAGGTCTTTCAGAGCTTTTGAGAGACAAGTGAAACCTTTCCGAAAGCCTCTCAAAATTTTTGAGAGGCAAGTCAAACTCCTTCGAAGGCATTTCCAAAATTTCAAGAGGCAAGTCAGGCAGTTTAAAGTGGCATTCTGAAAGTTTAGACTTAATTCACAAAGCTCCACCAAATGCCTAACCGGAACCAAAAGCCACGGGTTGGATAATCCGGTGCTGAATAATTGTAATTGCTAAAAGAAAAACCGTTTTTAAAGCTGATGGTATTTAAATTTTCCACACGCACAAATCCCTTAAAGCCCTTTATGCGAAAGTTAAGATAAGCGCTTACATCAGGGAGATTAGATATGGTGGTACTGGTTTGCGAAACAAACTGGCCGGTGAGCGGGGAATAATCATCTGCCTTATAGGGAGTGTTATAACGTACTTCCAATCCCGTTGATAAAAAAAGGTTTTTGAAAAAGTTTCCTTCAAAAGCAAACCTGCTGCGGGCAAGCACCAATGGCAGGTGTACCGGCGAATTACCGGTAATTTCCTGAAAATGGCCATCAAGATACCAATTCCAATGCCTTGTAACATGAAACTGCTTCTGTGCATATAAATGCAGCACATTAAATAAAGTGGAATACTGTGCAGTGCTGTAAAGCCCGTTAAAATAAGTATAGTTTGAAATAAGATAATATTCGCCGCCAAGCTGCAGGTTTGCCGGTGGTATATTGAGCACTGCAAATATTTTTGTAATATTTTCTTTGTTGTAATTATTTATTCCGGTAACCGGGAATGAAGTAAGCGCCTGGTTAACTTTTACTGAATCTGTTCCCGCCACGGGCCTGATGGAATCTGATACAAATTCTGTTGTTACAAAAGACGGAGTTTGTGTAACATTTTGAAATCCTAATTTAAGCGAGCCGACATTTTTTCGTAATGAGCGCTGCAGGCTTATATAAGCTGAATAATCTCCCGCATAATGGCCGGTAACATATAATTTACCTGAAGCCTCGATGTCATAAAGCTGGTTGCGTGTGCGGTTGCGGTATTCTGCCGCTGTATAAACATTATTGTACTCTTTTGTGAATTGAGAAACGTTGCCTTTGATCAATTCAAGACCTGCATTTAATTTCAGAAATTGATTGAGATTATTTTTTTGCGGAAACGAAATGATAGCAAAATCGTTTGTGAGATTTCGCCAGGTATCATTAAATTTAACTGTATCTACGTTGGTGGCAATTGCATAATGCATGTATTTGTAATAATCAGAATCCACGGGGAGAAAATCGTGATACTCGTAACTGTCCTGGGTAAATCCTATTGTATGCTGTAACCTGATCCTTGGGTAAAATAATTTATAGGTAACTGAATCTGTTACAAGCGAATCTTTCTGTCCAAAATCATAACTATGCCGCATTAACAGCATCAGTTCTTTGTATTGGGTTCCGGTGTTAATGGTTGCGTTGAAAATGCTGCGGTATGTTACAAGATTATCTCCAAGCTTGGTAGAAGCTCCGAAGGGATCATTAAATGAAAGGCTGTCCAGGTTTTGACCTGGCTTTATTCCACCATTTTCAGATGATAATAATATTGTTGCATAACAGCTTAAAGGCTCAGGTGCCCGGGAACAATCCCGCTGGAAGAGAATACCAGTATAGCAGAAATGGCGAGCCGGTAAAAAAAGATACCACAGGCGAACAGCTTAAGCACCGCGATGCATACGAAGATTCTATAACCATCAGTTATCATTATTGGGATTCCACGCGCATCAATAAAGTTGATTCATCCATTAATGATTTTTATACAAGATTTCCTGTACCATGGACGAATTACGACCTTGGCAATTTTGGAAGCGCTTCAAAATCTTTCATTTTTCAGCCTGATATGCAACCGGGGTTTGATGCCGGATTTCATGCATACGATATATACCTGT
>JABDAV010000175.1 GCA_013289015.1 Bacteroidota bacterium
AAATCCTTTGTTGCTGTTCTTCACCACAACTGTCCGGAAGATTTTTTATATATTTTTTTATCCCGTTCATTATATTTTACATTGTTTCAATGAGCTAATTCTTTTTAATAGAGATTGCTACTTTCTTTTTCTCTTAACTAACAAATTTTTTATCGCTCATGGCCGCGGGGCCTCGCTCATGCAATCCCGCATGTGCGCATAGGCAATCAAGCTAACTTTCTTTATACAGCATTTAAATACAGTTATTATATGCTCAAGCCGCATGGCTTCGTTGTCACATCGGCGCTGCTTTCGCTTCTTTGAAAAAAATTTCCTTCGGATTTTTTTCAATCCCGACAAGTCGGGACCGAACCGAAAGAGGCGCCTTATGTGACAACTGGCAACAACCTGAAATTACAGTCGCTAATTACGCTGAAACTCAAGCTGGTTTTATATTTAAAGCGATTACTGCCATTTCTTAACCTGACGCTAATGCGCAATGGCGGGACTGCCTGCGCTTCTTTGCAGTAATACGGCTTCGCCATTGCTGCAATTCCACCGTTGGTGGAACCGAACCGCAGAAGGCGCCTAACGCAGAAGATATATGTCTTCCAGAATTGCCGTATTTTTTCAAAAAATTTTACATCCTCCTTCTAGTTATGGCAAAACTATATTTGTTGACTGTGAAGATACTAGTAAGAGTTGTAGCACAAATAGCAATTGCACTAATCTGTCTTGCGGTGACAACATTATTGACTTCCCAGAAAATGAAGAAATAGAATTTGGAGGTGCAGGTATAGAAATGTTTGATCAACAATTGGCTGGCTATATTCACAAAAAGAAAAATAAGCAATAATGCCATAAGCTGAATTTAACAAATTGAAGCAAATATTATTTATAGCTTTAATAACAGTTGTAACCTAAAAATATGTCAGTATATAATAATAAAAAAAACAATAGGAAAAAAATTTTATCTTTTACATTTCTTGCATTGCCATATTATTACTTGCGCAGTCAGGTACACTAGATAAAAATTTTGGTGATACAGGAGTAGCTTTTGATCCAATTGTTGCTGGTATAATGAATAAAATGGCTCTGCAAAGCACCGGTAAAATTATTAGTGCAGGATATGGAACATATAATAACTCTATATCTTTCTTAATAATCCGATACAATGAAAATGGTAGTATCGACAGTAGTTTTGGTAATGAGGGAGTTACAGGAAACTTCAATGATTTGAACCAGGTAAACGGCCTGGCAATACAAAAGGATGATGCTATAATTGCGGTAGGTCATACTTCAGATGTAAAACTTGTCCGGTATAAAAAAGACGGCACATTGGATAGTTCTTTTGGTAATGAAGGAATCGTAATTACAAATGTTGGCGCAGAGGATGTGCCTGCAGATGTGGCGATTCAGCCGGATGGTAAGATTGTTGTTTGCGGTTACATTATAAATGATGCAAATGAAGCAAGGCAACTTTTCTTGGTAAGGTATCTCGACAATGGAAGTTTGGATGGAAGCTTTGGCGAAAATGGAATTGTAATTCTTGGTGAAACTAATGGAGACAAATCATTGTCCACGGTAAATGCTTTAGCCCTGCAACCTAATGGACAAATACTCATTTGTGCCTATCTTGTTAAAGGTGCAATTTATCGGTTTAACATAGATGGAAGCGTTGATAAAACTTTTGGGATTAATGGCCTTGCTTATTTTCAAGCTAAAGACAATCTCGTGAAAAATTTTCAGGCTTATGATATAGTTGTACAGTCAGACAACAAAATTGTAGGTGGTGGCACTTCGCCTAAATCAGATAATTCAGGTAACAATTATATGGCAGCAGGCCGTTTAAATGCTGATGGTAGCATAGACAGCAGTTTTGGCAATAATGGACTGCAGCATGTATTGTTTGGAAATAATCCTTCCGAGGGAAGAAGTATATTGTTAGAAAAAGAAGGAAAATTGATTGTTTCAGGAACTACACATGATGATACTTATACATATAGCAACCTTGCCTTGACTCGTTTCAATTCCATGGGATTTATTGATTCGACATTTGGAAACAATGGCCAGACTGAAACAGAAGCTGGAGGCAGTGCAAGTGGCAAAAGCTCAGTGCTTCAGAATGATGGCAAAATATTATTGGGAGGAACTTTGAATACGGGAGCTATTGGAGGCAATAATTATTTCTTGCTTGCTAGGTATAACAATAATAATGACACCAAAAAACAAATAATCATCACGAAAATCAGACACTGGATACAGCATCATAATGGAATTGAATGGTATAACATGCCTGATATTCAAAGCTATGCTGTACAAAGAAGTACTGATGGGCAACATTGGGTAACCATAAGCAATCAAGCTGCTGTAAGCGGTCAACAGTTTGCTGTTAATCACTATAGTGATCCAACACCTTCTTCAAATGAAACTACATACTACCGTTTACATACAACAAGCACAAGCAATGCAGTTGCTAATTCAAATGTTATTGCCATAAGCAATGATGATGATATAAAGGTTTCTCCAATCCTGCACAAAGCTTATTGCATATAGAAGGCTTATCATCAACACAAAAAACAAAACTTACTGTTGTCGATTTTAACGGTAATGTGGCTATGAGCCATGAGCTATCAGCTAATAGTTCTTCCTGCAACCTCAACATTGCTTCATTGCATGCGGGCAATTATATGCTTAAGGTTGATACAAATGGTGAAGTGGTAACAAAGCAATTTGTGAAGGAATAAAGCGTAGCATAAAACCGCAACAACTTACTCGTCATGCCCGGCAACGACCGGGCATCTCATTACCAGAAGCTTTGAAAGGGTTGTTTATGAGATTATTTCGTTTATAAAGTTTTTCAATTGTCTCAATGA
>JABDAV010000176.1 GCA_013289015.1 Bacteroidota bacterium
CTGGCTGCTTTGCGCGGTGCAAGCCAGGTTATCAGTTATGAATTGGCTATGGGGCTTTCATTGATCGCCTTATTAATGATGACAGGCACTCTAAGCCTTAAAACAATTGTTGAATACATTGCAATGACCAGGGATGCCATTACAACAATTGCGATCAATATTAATTTTTCCAATAACAAAAGCCAGTCTACTGTAAGAAGATGAATCATTCAGTACTTTTTTAATTATTGTTCTAATTCTTTTCTTTTCTCATCTGCAATTTCAAAGTCGTCGCTGTGTGCCGGGCCTTCGATCAGATCCAATCTTATTTCAGGTTCATTCACTTCGCTTACCGTATGAATGTCCAGCATATATCTTGGCCTTGTTCCATCCATCACTTCCTGTAAAAATTCAGGTGGCTTCAATGCCCCAACATATTTATTAGATGATATAACAGATTGCCTGTTTACTTTTGTTTGCCCTTCGATCACCCAATCGCTTGTGCTTTTCTTTTCAAAGCGGCATTCATTGCATATCCAGCCTGTTTTTCCGTTTGACGCATCTGCTACTTCACCCCATTCATCTCTTCTTGCTGTAACTCGAAATACTTCATCGCCACGCATCCACAATCTAACTTCACCACAACATTTCGGACAGTCACGATGTGCATCAACAGGTTTGGTAAACCAAACACGGTTTTTAAACCTGAATGTACGGTCGGTTAAAGCGCCAACAGGGCAAACATCAATAACATTTCCTATAAAATCATTATCTAAATTCTGTTCGATATAAGTAGCAATTTGCGAATGATCACCCCTGTCTAAAATTCCATGTTCACGTGTATTGGTGAGTTGATCTGCAGCAAACACACAACGGTAACAAAGAATACAACGCGTCATATGTAACTGAATATAAGGGCCTAATGTGTGTTTCGCAAAAGTTCTGCGTTGAAATTCATAGCGGGTGCCTTCTTTACCATGATTGAAACTCAGATCCTGCAGATCACATTCACCGGCCTGGTCGCAGACAGGACAGTCCAGCGGATGATTGATCAGTAACATTTCAACAACACCGGCTCTTGCTTCAATAACTTTTGGTGAAGTAATATTTTTTACTTCCATTCCATCCATTACAGTTGTTCTGCAGCTTGCTACAAGTTTAGGCATTGGCCGGGGGTCTTTATCAGATCCTTTACTTACTTCAACCAGGCAGGTTCTGCATTTACCACCGCTGTTCTGCAGTTTGGAATAATAACACATTGCCGGCGGTGCAATATCGCCTCCTATTTGCCTTGCAGCATTTAATATGGTAGTACCGGCAGGAACTTCTACCGTTATATTATCAATGGTTACTTTAAAGTTTTGTTGTTCAGCCATACCCTAAATCCCTAAAGGGACTTTTAAAAGTTTACAAATTTAAACCCTATACTAATTCCCCTTTAGGGGTTAGGGGTTCTGCATAATGCGCAATACCATAATTTCTTATTTGTGATTCATCCGGATTCAAAACATGCCATTCAAATTCATCCCTGAAATGCCTGATGGCTGCTGCAACAGGCCATGCCGCTGCATCCCCCAACGGACAAATGGTATTGCCTTCTATCTTGCTTTGAATATCCCACAAAAGGTCAATATCACTCATCTTGCCTTTTCCATATTCAATATTCTTGAGTATCTTTTCCATCCATCCGGTTCCTTCACGGCAAGGCGAACACTGCCCGCAACTTTCATGACGATAAAATCGCGCTAACGTATATGTATGACGAACTACACACTGGTCTTCATCAAACACAATAAAACCGCCACTGCCCATCATACTGCCTGTAGCAAACCCACCATCCGCTAAACTTTCATAGTTCATCATACGTGTTTCACCTTTGGCAGTTTTCAACAATAAATTTGTTGGAAGAACAGGTACTGATGAGCCGCCCGGAATGCATGCCTTCAATCTTTTACCGTTTGGAATACCACCACAATATTCATCGCTGTAAATAAATTCTTCAACAGAGATAGTCATATCAATTTCATATACACCCGGATTGTTGATATTGCCGCATGCAGATATCAGTTTTGTTCCGGTTGATTTACCCATACCGATCTTTGCATATTCATCGCCGCCCATATTTATAACAGGCACAACAGCAGCAATTGTTTCAACATTGTTCACAACAGTAGGCCTGTCCCATGCACCTTTAATAGCAGGAAACGGAGGTTTAATTCTTGGATTACCACGCTTGCCTTCCAGGCTTTCAATTAATGCAGTTTCTTCACCGCAGATATAAGCGCCGGCGCCGCGATGCACATAAATTTCGCAATCGAAACCAGTACCTAAAATATTTTTACCCAGCCATCCGTTATTCTTTGCTTCTGCAATGGCTTGTTCAAGAATGTCAACGATCCATGCGTATTCACCGCGGATGTATATGTATGTAACATTAGACCCAAGCGCATAAGATGAAACGATCAATCCTTCAATCAACAGATGCGGAATAAATTCCATCAAATACCTGTCTTTAAAAGTACCCGGTTCGCTTTCATCTGCATTGCAAACCAAATGACGCGGAACACCTTCAGGCTTTGCAATAAAACTCCATTTCATACCTGTAGGAAAACCTGCGCCACCACGGCCGCGCAAACCACTTTTCTTTACTTCATCCACAATATCGTTTGGCGACAATTTAAAAGCTTTCTCCACGCTTTTATAACCGCCTTCTCTCCTATAGGTTTCGTAATAACGAATACCCGGCACCTGGTCATTTTCTAATAAAACTTTTTTTATAGCCATTCCTTTATTGGAATTTTTTTATGTTATCAGCTTCAATACTTCGATGTCCCGTAAGTACGCAT
>JABDAV010000177.1 GCA_013289015.1 Bacteroidota bacterium
ACCTGATGGCTCAATAAATTGGAAATTTTAAATTTAACTACATGAAACAATTAAATCCTTTCAAAATTTATTTGTTAGTAATATTTCATTTAATGATGCCTAAATGGATAAGGCACAAAATTCATTTTAAAGCATCTCCGTCTGAACATCTTGCAATAGGTACGATAATGACTAAAATAAAATACTGGCGTCACTTTATTAAAAAATATAAAAGAGAAAACGCGCTTCATTTCACATCATCAAAGTATCCGCAACAATGATCAAACACGTTATTTGCAGCAGTAAAAACCCCGAGGGTTTCCAAAACCCTCGGGGTTTTAATTCCCATAACATATCCAAAATTCAAATGCTATTGTTATTTAAATGCATTAGAATTTTTTAAAAAATAAATAAATTACAGTTCTGATTTTGATAATTAATACGAGCTTGAAAAAACCGGTTAAACCAAAACTTCATAGCTTATGATTAAACGCACCATCTGTATAGAAAATCCCTGCCATCTCAAATGCCGTAATATGCAGATGGTGGTAAATTACGAACACATTAAAGGTTATGAAAACCTGCCTGAACGAATAGTTCCGATTGAAGACATCGGTATGCTGGTGCTGGAACATCAGCAAATAACCATCAGCCATTATTTACTGGATAAGCTTGTTGAAAATAATGCAGCCGTTATCACCTGCAATGAAAACCATCATCCCAGCGGCATGATGCTGCCCTTGGAAAGCAACAGTATTCAAAGCGAGCGGTTCAGAGCACAGGTAGAAGCCACAGAGCCATTAAAAAAACAACTCTGGCAGCAAACCATTAAAGCAAAGATCAGCAACCAGGCTGCGGTATTAAAGCAATGGAATATTCAGCATAATTATCTTGCGAAACTGGTACAGGATGTAAAAAGCGGCGATGCAGGCAACAATGAAGCAAAAGGCGCTGCCTATTACTGGAGCCATTTATTTCCGGGTGCCTGGCAATTCTTCCGCAGGCGCGAAGGGCCGCCACCAAACAATTTGCTCAATTATGGTTATGCGATCTTAAGAGCAACAATGGCAAGAGCCATTACCGGTGCAGGGTTGTTGCCGGCACTTGGTATTTTTCACCGTAACCGTTACAATGCTTACTGTTTGGCAGATGATATTATGGAACCTTACCGGCCCTTTGTGGATGCCATTGTAAGGGGCATTATAGAGAAAACATCTTCAGTGGAAATATTAACGCAGGAACTGAAAGTGCAGTTGCTGAAACTGCCAACTGTTGATGTATTGCTGGATGATGAAACCAGCCCGCTGATGATCGCCACGCAAAGAACAGCGGCATCGCTTGCGAGGTGTTATACAGGCGAACAAAGAAAAATTTTATATCCGTCATTGTAAAACCCCGAGGGTTTTTGAAACCCTCGGGGTTTACTAAACCTCAAACCAATATGCGTAACTACAATGATCCTTTCTTAGCTGATCATTACTACCACGTTTTTAACCGGGCTGTGGGTAATGAAAAAATGTTCTGTGAGTCCGGAAACTACAACTACTTTCTTGAAAAAATGAAACAGCACCTGTTGCCTGTTGCAGATATTTTTTGTTATAGTTTCCTGCCCAACCACTTCCATTTATTCGTGCGGGTTAAGCCCATAAATATTATCGAAGAAAAATTTCAGTATTCAAAAATTAAAGAACAGCAGCAGAAATACGATATTAACCGTTCACTATTCATATCGGAACAATTTGGTAATTGGTGTAACGGATATACAAAGGCCTTCAATAAAAAATATGACAGGAAAGGGAAATTATTTATTGACAATCTTAACAGGCGACTGATTGATTCAGCGGCATATTACAGCAAAATTGTTCATTATATTCACGCCAATGCAGCACAGCATAAACTGTGTACCGATGTAAAAAGCTGGCCTTATTCTTCTTATGCTCCGATTATTAACCATACACAAAAATGGCTTATAAGGGAAGAAGTGCTTGAATGGTTCGGAGGGTTAACTAATTTCATTTATTTTCATGAGCAACCAATTAAACCCCGAGGGTTTAGTAAACCCTCGGGGTTTAAAAAATAATAATGAAATCGTCAAGACTAAACGCATATAGAATCATGTGGGTACTTGTATTTTTCGATCTTCCTACCGAAACCAAAAAGGAGCGAAAGATATACTCCGATTTCCGCAAGAAAATATTGCAGGATGGTTTTGCCATGTTCCAGTTCAGTATTTACCTGCGCCATTGCAGCAGCATGCAAAATGCAGATGTGCATATAAAGCGTGTAAAAAAAGTATTGCCTGAAAAAGGCCACATCGGAATTATGACCATTACCGATAAGCAATTCGGCATGATGGAAATTTTCTATGGAAAGAAATTGGCCGAACCACAAAATATTCCCCAGCAACTGGAACTTTTCTAACGTCATTCCCACGAAAGTGGGAATCCCCCGTTTTAATGATCCCGCTATTACAAAAGCAAAAAGTCTCTATTCCGCTAAAGAATAAAGACTTTTAAACTCATTTTTTTATTCCTGTTTTTCTTTGAAACCCTTTGCAGATAAGGCTTTCAGCTTAAACTGTTGTATTCAAAGATCACAAGAATAAAGTTTGAAAGCAAATCACAACGTTGTCCGAGCATGATGTACAAGTTTAAAAGTTGTATTCAAAGATCACAAGAATAAAGTTTGAAAGCAAATCACAACAAGCAAAGTTGGCGGCGCTGCTGCTGATGCGTTGTATTCAAAGATCACAAGAATAAAGTTTGAAAGCAAATCACAACTATAGTTTTCGTTATCGGGCTACTTGGTGTGTTGTATTCAAAGATCACAAGA
>JABDAV010000178.1:0-80 GCA_013289015.1 Bacteroidota bacterium
GCCCGATTTCTATATTGATATTGATCCTCAATATAAAGGATGTAAAAACCTCGACTTTTGGTTTACTACTGAAAGTACAG
>JABDAV010000178.1:90-490 GCA_013289015.1 Bacteroidota bacterium
AAAAGCTTTTTTATTTGGAAAATTAGATGTATGTACATACATTTGTGCCGATTTTATCAGAATGAAATTGGAACAAGCTATAAAAAGTAATAAATTCAGAAACGAAGTGCATAAAGCAGGATTAAATATTCTTTATACTGCATGGTGGCTTAAGACCATGATGAGTAAAGAATTAAAAGAATATGGTTTAACGCATGAACAGTACCTGCAATTATGTTAGATCGAATACTGTCCATTTTTTGTTTGGCATCATTAACCTCGGCATTCGTTACTGAAGGTATGATAAGTATATGCCTTATTACTGCATCGTCTCCTGCCCTGCTGACCATTTGAATAATATGTAATCCAAATTTTGTTTGAATTACCGGCGATATCTCGCCCTCTTTTAATTTAAATGCAG
>JABDAV010000178.1:500-1686 GCA_013289015.1 Bacteroidota bacterium
CATATTTTATCGTTGCGGTTTATACTATATTGGCCGCCATTATCCTTGCTGCCCGGATCCTGTGAATATATCTTTGCAAGGTCTGAGAATTTTTTCTGTCCGGTTTCTACCTGGTGTTTCAAATCGTTTAGCTGGTTAGTGATGTAAGCCTGGATATCTTTATTTGCTTTTGGATAAATTACGATCTGTGCAATTTCAAGCTGACTCTCAAAAAACGGCAGGCTGTCTTTCGGGATCTTATCATAAAATGCTTTTACTTCAGTAGGGGTGATTTTTACATTTTCTAAAATCTTGTTCTGCATTTTATCAGCCAATTGCCTTTCAATGAACGGTTGACGCAAATCTTCTTTTAACTGGTAAACAGTTTTGCCTGCTATCTGCTCCAATACTTCCTGTGAGCCATATTCATTTATAAAATACCGGATCCTGTTATCAAGCAAGGCATCAATTTCATCATCAGTTATTAATAAAGAATCTTTCTGTGCCTGGAGTACCAATACTTTTTGCACCAACTGTCCTTCCAAAAAAGAACATTCAGGATTTGGCGGCAATTGCACATCTGCTGCCTGTCTTTTGTAATCAGTGATAGCATTGTCAATATCAGATTTAAGAATGATCTTATCGCCAACTTTTGCAATGATTTTATCAGCTACAATCCTTTGTGTCTGAGCGAAATTTTTTGAAAAACCACAAATCACAAAAAATAATAAAGACAAACAAAAATTTTTCATACCCCCCAAAAGTAAATTTTTGCGAAAGGGGTTGCTTCCGTGTAATTGTTTTTAACAAAGAATTGGTGCCTGTATACCAGTAAAGAAAACTTACAGTGTGCGTTTTACCTCTTGCTTTTCGTATGCAACGATGGTATCAGACGGGTTTATATCTGCAAAATTCCTGATCGTTAAGCCACATTCATATCCTGCTGAAACTTCTTTTACATCGTCTTTAAAACGTTTTAAGCTACCCAGCTCTGCAAAAGCACCTTCCTGACGCGGGTAGATAAGAATACCATCACGGAAGAGGCGGATCTTGCTATCACGTTTTACTTTTCCTTCTGTAACATAACATCCGGCCACACTTGCTTTATCAAACTTGAATACTTCGCGAATTTCTACAGTAGCAACTTCTTTTTCTTCAACAGTAGGTTCAAGCATGCCTTCCATGGCACTCTTTATCTCTTCGATCG
>JABDAV010000178.1:1696-2778 GCA_013289015.1 Bacteroidota bacterium
TTTCAACACCTTCGTTCTGGGCAAGTTTGTTTGCCTGTGAAGAAGGACGAACGTTAAACCCAAGTATAATTGCATCAGATGCAGTGGCAAGTAAAACATCGCTTTCAGATATCTGACCGACAGCTTTATGAACAACGCTTACTACTATTTCTTCTGTAGAAAGTTTCTGAAGTGAATCGCTTAACGCTTCAACAGAACCATCCACATCGCCTTTAATGATGATCTTCAATTCTTTGAAATTACCTAATGCAAGCCTGCGCCCTATTTCATCAAGTGTGATATGTTTGCGGGCTCTTAATCCCTGTTCGCGTAATATCTGGGAACGTTTAGTAGCCACATCTTTTGCTTCAGATTCATCTTCAAACACCTTAAATTTTTCACCTGCCTGCGGAGCACCATTCAATCCCAATATCTGTACCGGCGTGGAAGGTAGTGCGTCGGTCACGCGCTGGTTACGCTCATTGGTTAATACTTTTAACCTGCCAAAATATTGACCTGAAACCATAATATCGCTCTGTTGTAAGGTTCCATTCTGCACCAAAACAGTAGCCACATAACCACGGCCTTTATCTAATGAAGCCTCAATTATAGTTCCTGCTGCTTCCCTGCCGGGGTTTGCTTTTAGATCCAACAGATCGGCTTCTAATAAAATCTTTTCAAGCAGCGCATCCATATTCAATCCTTGTTTGGCTGAGATCTCCTGGTTTTGGTATTTACCTCCCCATTCTTCAACCAAAATATTCATTTGTGATAATTGCTCATAAATTTTTGCAGGATTGGAGCCTTCTTTATCAATCTTATTAATAGCGAAGATCATGGGCAGATTAGCTGCCTGTGCATGGCTGATAGCTTCTTTTGTCTGGGGCATCACTGCATCATCTGCAGCAATAACAATCACTGCAATATCTGCAGCCTTGGCTCCGCGGGCGCGCATGGCTGTGAACGCTTCGTGGCCTGGTGTATCAAGAAAGGTAATTTTTTTTACCTTCTTCAATTGTTACCTGGTAAGCACCTATATGTTGAGTAATTCCACCGGCTTCACCGGCAACTACATTAGTGCTGCGTATATAATCAAGCAAAGA
>JABDAV010000179.1 GCA_013289015.1 Bacteroidota bacterium
CATAAAATGTGCGTTGCACCTGTGTTCCACCAAAGCTCCTGTTGCTTAATAAACCTCCATATTCCCTGGCAAAAGGAACACCTTGTGCCACGCACTGATCAATAATGTTTGTGCTAACTTCTGCGAGGCGGTGCACATTGCCTTCTCTCGAACGGTAGTCGCCACCCTTTATTGTATCATAAAATAAGCGGAAAACGCTATCGCCATCATTCTGATAATTTTTTGCAGCGTTAATACCACCTTGCGCAGCGATTGAGTGAGCGCGGCGTGGAGAATCCTGGAAACAAAATGCTTTTACTTTATACCCTAATTCACCTAACGATGCAGCTGCGGAAGCACCGGCTAATCCTGTGCCTACAATAATAATTTCAAGCTTGCGCTTATTGGCAGGATTTACCAGTTTGCAATGACCTTTATAGTCCGTCCATTTATCGTCTAATTTTCCTTCGGGAATTTTTGCATCCAACATAATTCAAGTTTCAATGTTTGCGAGTTCAAGCGTTTCAATGTTATTTAACCCATCCAAAATAAAAACTGATTGGCATCATAGCAAAGCCAAGCGATACAATTATTGAAAACAGGTAACCAGTCCCTCTTATAAGAACCAGATATCTTTTGTTGTGTACACCTACTGTTTTAAATGCACTGTAAAAACCATGCATTAAATGGTATGCCAGCGAAATGCAGCCCAGCACATAAATCAACACAATCCACCATTCCTGGAATCTTACCTGCATCAATGAATAAAGATTGTGCACCTGCTTTCCATCTGATAAAGTAGTTTCCGGCATTATACCAAAGCGAGAAGGAATCCAGAAATCAATTAAATGAATTATCAGGAAAAGTAAAATAAGTGTGCCCAGCAAACCCATGCTGCGGCTGTACCATTTACTGCCGCGATTGCCATAATCAATCTTATAGCCAACCCCTCTGCGGCTGAGGTTTTGTGCTTCAAGCATCAGGCCTTGCACAATATGCAGAATAATAAAAAGGAACAATCCTATTTCGAGAATACGCGGAACAACATTTTCACCCAAAAAATTTGCGGCGCGGTTAAATACCTGTCCGCCATCATTAAACCAAATACAGGCATTTACACCAACATGAACTACTAAAAACAAAATGAGAAAGATCCCCGTTAATGCCATCGTTATTTTTTGCCCGACCGAAGAAGTGAACACTTGTTTCCACGTCATAATAGTGCAAGATTAGTTACAGAAATTCGCCTGCAAAATTATAGTACGATCGCCAGATTGATATTAAAAATTGTTTCTGTTTAAGATGAAAGGATGTTTTTATTATTCAAAATCTTTTCCGTTTATCTAAAATTTATTTATCATACACGGCTGTTTTATACTTTTGATGTATGCGCAGAATGCTGAACATACTTTGGAATAGTTTTAAAATGAGTTTGGGCGAGTTGAAGAACAACAAGCTCAGGAGTGCGCTTTCGCTTACCGGTGTTGCTTTTGGTATATTTTGTATTATAAGTGTATTGGCTACCGTAAACAGTTTGGAATATAAAATACAAAGTGATATTACGGCACTGGGAACAAATACAATTTATATTGATAAATGGGAATACGGCGCAGGTGATAACGGCGATTATCCCTGGTGGAAATTTGTAAACAGGCCGATACCAAAATACAATGAAGTAAAATATATAAAGCAACGTACTTCACTGGCAGACAATGTTGCTTACTTCACACAGAATTATACAAAGCTTGATTATGGAAATAGTGAATTGCAAGGTGTAAATATTTATGGCGTATCAAATGAATATAACGATATTCAAACCATTGACATTGCTGCCGGCAAATATTTCAGCGAAGCTGATTTTACACGGGGAACGCCTATCGCAGTTATTGGTTACAATAATGCGGAACAATTTTTTGGAACACCGGAAAAAGCAATCGGTAAACAGGTAACTTTTGATGGTCACAGGGTAACTGTTATCGGCGTTATACAAAAACAGGGACAGAATTTTGGGCCCGGATTTGATTATGATCACTCCTTGCTGATTCCTTATTATTATTATGCCAGTATTTATGCTATTAATAATGATAATGGCAATCCTTTTATTTTAGTAAAGGGTAAACCTAATGTTCCTTCTACGGCTTTAACCGATGAGCTAAAGGGAGTAATGCGGCAGATACGCAGGTTAAGCCCGCAAGAGGACGATAATTTCGCTTTGAATGATGTGAGTTTTATGACAGAAGCAGTGAGCGGATTTTTTGGAACAGTGGATGCAGGTGGCTGGGCTATTGCAGGATTAAGCCTGATTGTTGGTGCATTTGGCGTTGCTAACATTATGTTTGTTACAGTGCGCGAACGTACCAGCCAGATCGGTTTGAAAAAAGCGATCGGTGCAAAAAGCAGAACCATCTTGCTGGAGTTTTTGCTTGAAAGCGCTTTCCTCTGCGTTATTGGAGGATTCATAGGCTTGCTTATGGTTTGGGGGCTTTCTGCAATTCTAAATGTTGTTCTTCCTTTCCCCATCATTATATCACTTAATATAATACTGCTCGCATTTTCTATCTGCGTGATACTGGGTATTCTTTCAGGGATTATACCGGCCACAATTGCCGCGCGAATGAATCCTGTTGATGCGATTAGAAGCAAGTAAGAAACCTGAAGCCCCAACCCTAAAGGGAGTCATAAAATCTTTAAATTTTTTAGAGTGCATTTCTTTTCACCTGTGTACATAATA
>JABDAV010000180.1 GCA_013289015.1 Bacteroidota bacterium
ATTATGTTGCTGTTGGATATACAAC
Organism: Bacteroidota bacterium; assembly: GCA_013289015.1. Classification (GTDB taxonomy): domain Bacteria; phylum Bacteroidota; class Bacteroidia; order Chitinophagales; family Chitinophagaceae; genus Parafilimonas. The sequence continues at coordinate 26 of JABDAV010000180.1, forward strand.
CATAAACAATCCCGACTCCAACATGCACCTGGTAAAAGTTGACAGAAACGGCATATTATTATGGACCAAAACTATTACCGGGGGTGGCCACGATATAGCAATCGGTGATATAAGTACTACTGACGGAGGTTTTGCCATTAGCGGAACTTTAAATAAAAAAATGGCGCTTTTAAAATTTGATGCAGCCGGAACTTTATCATGGAATAAACAATACGATGATCTTAACGGGAGCATTGGCCGCAGTATGGTTCAAACCAGTGATGGCTACCTGATAGCCGGCGGAATAACACCGGATGGCAATTTTGACAGTAGTGTTGCCTACCTTATAAAAACCGATGCATCCGGTATTGTACAATGGTCAAAAAAATATTTTACCACATCAGCGTATAGCATGATCAATGATATTAAGCCGACAACTGACGGCAACTACATTTTCCTTTCAGAAAATAAGAAATCAAATGACTCTGCATGGGTGGTGAAAATTGATCCTTCAGGTAATGTATTATGGGCAAAATATTTATTCGATGCAGCTAATAAAACTGATGGGCATTCGATATTACCAACAACAGAGGGCGGATTTGTGATTTCCGGCACCCGCTTTAATGGTTCATTTAACGGAGTTGTGCTAAAACTTAATAATAGCGGTGCAAAAGTTTGGTCAAAAACAACCAATGCAGATGTATCTTCTAATATATTTCTTACATCGAGTGTGATCGGCGTACAGGGTGGTTATGCAACAATGGGCTCTGTAAATACGCCAGACAGTAATTTCTATTATTTGCTAAAGATTGATGAATCAGGAAACCTGCAGTTTACAAAAACAATAAAAAAAGCAGGTAATGATCTTCGCGGCACCTTTTATAGCGCCATTACAAGCATTTCCGACGGATACCTGGTAACAGGCTCTGTGAGGGATGCAACCGGATTTCTTGATGGAACTTTATTAAGGCTCGATCTAAATTACAGCAGTTGTAAACCTTCAACCGGGCAATATGGAACTGTTACAGATTATGGCACTTTAGGCACAGGAACAACTTCTCCTGTAAGCGGAAGCACAGTTGTTTCATCTGATGTAGTGACGATTTCTGTGACCGGTAATCAAACACTCGTTTGCACTGCTTTGCCTTTAAATCTTCTTTCATTTGACGCTACACTTCAAAAGAAATCTGTATTGCTTCAATGGAAAACTGCACAGGAAGTTAATACCGCATATTTTAATGTTGAGAAAAGCCAGGATGGAAAGGTGTACAACGCTTTCAAACAGGTATCTGCTGCAGGCAATGCATCCGGTGTTTCCAGTTATGCAATCACAGATGATCAGCCGTATGCCGGCAAAAGCTGGTACCGTTTAAAGATGGTTGATAAAGACGGGCAATATGTATATTCAAATGATATAGCAATAAATACACTTGATGCCAATACAAAAAACAATTTGTTGCAGGAATTATTTGGTAATGCATCCAATTCAATTGGTGTAAGTTTTTTGCGATTAAGCATTGGCGCATCTGACCTGAATGCTTCTGTATTTAGTTATGATGATGTTGCAGACGATACATTATTAACGCATTTTAGTTTATCTCCTGATGAAACGGATCTTATTCCGTTGTTGAAACAGGTCATCGCCATAAACCCATCAATAAAAATTATTGCAACACCGTGGAGTGCGCCGATGTGGATGAAGGATAACAATAGTTCTGTTGGTGGAAGTTTACTAACTAAATACTATGAGGAATATGCAAATTATTTTGTGAAATATATACAGGCTATGCAGGCTGAAGGAATTTCTATTTATGCAATCACACCACAAAACGAACCATTGAATCCATCTAATAATCCAAGCATGGTGATGGATGCAACAAGTGAAGCAGCATTTATTAAGAATAATCTCGGGCCGGCTTTTACTGCTGCAAATATCAGCGCTAAAATAATTGTCTACGATCATAATTGCGATCGTCCGGATTATCCTACAGCAATTTTAAGCGATGCTGATGCTGCAAAATATGTTGATGGTTCTGCATTTCATTTGTATGCGGGTGATATCAGTGCTTTATCAACCGTTCATACTGCATATCCCGATAAGAATCTTTATTTCACTGAACAATACACTTCATCAACAGGCCAGTTCAGTGGCGATTTTATATGGCATATGAAGAATGTTATTATCGGCTCAATGAACAACTGGAGTAAAACCGCATTGGAATGGAATCTTGCAAACGACGCGAACTATCAGCCGCACACGGATGGTGGTTGTACAGCATGTAAAGGTGCTTTAACTATAAGCGGTGGCATTACACGAAATGTTGCTTATTATATTATTGCACAGGCAGCAAAGTTTGTTCCTGCCGGTTCGGTAAGAATTAAAACAAATTCAATAGGAGGATTGACCAATGTTGCTTTTGTAACACCGCAAGGCAAAAAAGTTTTATTGGTTTTGAATGATGGAACTTCTCCTATAAGTTTTAATATCAGTTTTAAAAAATCAATGGCAACAGTTGTGTTGCAAGGTCAGGCTGCTGCAACGTATGTTTGGTAATAACAATGCTTCATATAAAATAAAAAGCCCGTCAATTAAGCGGGCTTTTTATTTATCAAACAGATTTATTTATTGTTTAACCCATTTCAGGTTTTCTGTATAACTATCCTGTACGAATTTGAGTACATACATGCCTTTTGCTAAATGA
>JABDAV010000181.1:0-887 GCA_013289015.1 Bacteroidota bacterium
GATATGCCATGAACAATAAACCGATGAACAATAAAAGCTTAAAGCAAAATTGCTTCAAGCTTTTTTGTTTTTATGTACTGAACTCTATAAATGCTATTGAGCACGGTTGCGTCGCACACTGGAGCTGATGGATAAATATTAAGCTTTACTTCACCACATCTTCCAGTTCAGTTTCCTCTTCATCATCTTCGCCTGCAATTAACTCGTCCTGGATTACATCTTCATTTGCATGACGTTGATTGATGTTTTTATCATGCTGCTTCTTCAATTTGTTTTGCAAAATATCTACACATTCTGTAACAGATGTTTCAAAATGTACAGCACCCTTTTTAACAAACAAATCATTACCCGGAACCTCAAGCCTTATTTCGCAAACCTGGTTTTCAGGATTACCTGCTGAAGCCATATATAAAGCAACGTTCGCACGAACAATTGCATCGCTTTTTAATGCATTTACTTTTTCACGAATAAAATTATCAAGTGATTCGCTTTTCTGAAATCCTAAAGATTGAATGATAATATCCATATGGTTTTTTTAAAATATAAAACCATAATTATGCCGTTTAATTAATCACTACTGTTTTATTTTGTTTGCGCTCTGTTGTAATTGAATAATTCCTTACGTTCTTCTTTGCCAGCAAGGCATCAATGGATCTAACACCTGCGCCTTCGATCAGTAAAAACAAAGAGATTAACAATTCCGCATAATCTGCACGGCCTTCATGTAACACAGCCCAAATACCAACTTTTGGTGGCGCTGGCGGCAACGGCAATGGACTTGTACCTGAATACAACGATATTTTAGTGGAAAGAATCGCAACGATCATTTCACAGATAAACCAAAATGAAACGAACCTTGTAAGCAAACCGAATATCAATAATAAGCC
>JABDAV010000181.1:897-2094 GCA_013289015.1 Bacteroidota bacterium
AAAGTTGGCGGTGAATTCAGGCATTGGAAAACCAAGTTTTGTAAATCTTCCCAAACCTTGATTTAAGTACACAAATTTTAAAATGCCTTCCCAGAAAAAAACGCCACCTGCCATTAACCTGAGTATTAAAATAGTTGATTGCCCTGTTACTGGCGGATTGCTGAACCAGTTGATTAATTTTTTCATTGTTAAATGTTTTTTATGTTTAATAAATTCAACACAAAAAAACTTGCAGCAAAAACCTCTGCGAAAAAATTTACGTTAACTATGATGAGTTCTTGATTAAGTCCCGCATTTGGATAATCAGGTTTTTACACCGGTTGATGTAAAAAATAAATTATCCAAAAAGCGGCTTCTTATTTTTGTTACTTATAATAAGAAATGACAAAGCAAAAAAACTGGATACATGTTGCATGGTGAGCGTTTGCTTTTTCAACGACTGTTACCATCCAGTTTTGTTATTTAATATTCATCGCTGCAAACTTTTATTTCAATTTGTATTTTACAGTTCCAAAGTTTTTATACAGGTGAAAATATCTTTCGTTCATCGCTTTGTTTCTCGCAGGAATTATCGTTACGGCATTACTAAGAGTACCGCTGGCTGCTTATCTTAGCTATCATTTTTTTCTTAAAGGAAAACCACAGCCTTCTGTATCAGATTTTTTCACCAATTCTTTGCTGAATATTTTTATTTGGGTGGTCTGTTTGGTAGCAGGTAAAATTATCATCGACCGTTTCCGTTTTCAGCAATACATTGATGAAATGGCAAAGCAAAAAGAACAGGCGGAATTAGATTTTTTAAATGCACAATTCAACCCGCATTTTTTATTCAATTCTATTAATTCAATTTATGGTCATATCGATAAACAAAACACGATAGCAAGGAATATGTTGCTTACTTTTTCTGAAATGCTTCGCTACCAATTGTATGATTGTAACAGCAATACCATTAATATTGAAAAGGAAATGAAGTACATAAAGAATTATGTTGTCTTGCAAAAAGAAAGAAGAGATGACACACTTGTTATCAATCTTTTTATTGATGAAAACATAAAAGGTTTTACGATTGCGCCGTTATTATTTATTGCTTTTATTGAAAATAGTTTTAAATATGTTGGCACTTCAGCCGACACAGAAAATTGCATAGATATTTCAGTACAAAAAGAAAATGATGTGTTGGATTTCAGATGTTACAAC
>JABDAV010000181.1:2104-2693 GCA_013289015.1 Bacteroidota bacterium
GAAAAACAATTTAAAAATAATATAGAGCACAAAGGCATTGGTATTAATAATGCTAAGCGAAGACTGCAGTTATTATATCCCGGTAAAAACAAATTAGAGATAACTGATGAGGAAAATTTTTATGAAGTGAATCTAAAATTGGTGTTAGCATGAAATTGAATTGCATTATCGTTGATGACGAACCGATGGCAAGAAAAGTGCTGGAAGAATATATTGAAGATGTTGATTTTCTGATGTTGGTTGGAAAAGCCGAAAATCCTGTAAAAGCTGCTTCATTATTAGATGCCCATAAAGTTGACTTAATGTTTCTTGATATAAATATGCCGCGAATGAGTGGTATAGATTTTTTAAGAAGTGCATTCAAATTACCGTTAACAATAATGACAACTGCTTACAGCGAATATGCTGTAGAAGGTTTTGAACTGGATGTGCTGGATTACCTGGTAAAGCCATTTTCGTTTGATCGTTTTTTGAAAGCTGCCATCAAAGCGAAAGAATATACCGGGTTGCAAAACAAAACTGTTGCCCCGCTCATTGATCAAAAAAAATAATTATTTCTTCGTGAAGTGCAATGGTAAAATAGAAAAAG
>JABDAV010000182.1 GCA_013289015.1 Bacteroidota bacterium
AAAACCATCCCATTCTTCTGCCCATAACCCTTTGTGGCCAGCCGTGCAAACACCGCGTTTCATTTCGTTTATATATTTGCCGCCTGTTAATAAAAACGGCATCCAGTCTGCATGTTCAACCCAACTGTAACAAGCTTCTTTTACCTGTTTATTATTGCGCAATACATGCAGCAATTTACTCCAGTACCATTCAGACGAATAAATACCACCAACGTATTTTAAATAATTAACGTCGAAGTTGCTTGCATGCTGGTTGATCTCCTCTGCTTCCTGCGCAGCGGAATGATCTTTCCATAAAACGAACATCGCATCAGGATCATTGGCAAATTTTTCATGCAATGCTAATGGCGTTCCTGTTTCATCAACAGCAACAGGCGATGAGCCGGTTGTATCAATTGAAATAGCCTTGATGTTATTGCGAACATCATCATTTGCTTTTTGCAGGCAATCTTTTATTGTGTGCTGAAGGCCTTCAATATAATCTAAAGGATGCTGACGAAACCGGTTTGTTGCTGCATTGCAATACAATTGTTTTTTCCATCGTGGATAAACAAAAACTGAAGCTGCAACTTCTTCACCGTTGTGTGCATTAACAATGATCGATCTTACAGAATCAGTTCCATAATCAACACCAATTACATAAGCTTCATTCATTTCAAATCAGTTTATCATGAGCAAAATTATTATCAATAAGAAATTGTTACATCAATAACATCATTTGCATTTAATGAAGTTTCATCAAAACTTATTGCAGCCATGTTATCATTAAATACATAACTGTTTTTTACCGGCTTGTTATTGATGAGCAATTGTATACTTCCTGGTTTTTTATCGCAATGCAATTGTATTTGTTGTAACCATACAGTACCATACTTTATAACAATAGAATTTTTTTGCTGGCTATTTTGCTGATCCTGTTTGATGTTTCCCCATGCTTCGGCACTTGTAAAAAATCCTTCAAAATGTGATGACTGAATTTTAGGATTGAAACCAATGATGCCTTGCGGACCATCATAAAAATAATCTTCCAATGCCAGCATCACACCCCATGAAGCCATAGCTCTTGCATAGTGATCACCACATTCGATCTCATTCCATGGATTATGTTTTTGCGGACTGTATCTTTCATCAACACCTTTTACAATTGACAAGCCTTCATCAACCATATCATCATAGATCATATTCGTTGCAACCTGGTATTCCTGGCCAGTCCAGACCTCATCGCGGTAGCGCACTCCTTTCTGGCCCATGTGTTCACTTTTTGGCCATGTGCAGACAAGCAGACCCGGTTCGCCAAAACTTGCATACGTTCTTTCAGGCGGATGAATTTTATTCTGTGTTGCAACATCAGGCGCCCAGTTATATTTCCATATCGATTGCAATGTTTGCTTCACTTTATCTTCTGGGTAAATGTAACCGAGGTTATTTAAATGATTCCATGTTTGTCCAAACAACTGGTCACTCAAACAACCATCTTTATATTGATATTCAGGATGAGCTTTCAGATCAACATCCTGCACAAAATATTCACCATTCCATAATCTCTTTACCGTGTTATCTTCTCCGGCCTGTGCAATCTTCAAACAACGATTGGCAAATGCAGTATCATTCATAATGGTTGCCATAGCAGAAGCCGCTTTTAACGCAGCAAGGTATAATGAACCAACATAAGTATTTGCGCCATAAAATGCAATGTCGTATGTGTTGGCCTGCACTTTTTCAATTAATCCATCATCATTGCTGTCTTCATTAATTATGAATTCAGTAGCACGTTTAATTCTATCCCAGTTGCGGTTTAAAAAGATATCATCTTTTGAATTGAGATATTCGCGGTAGGCTTTTAAAATAGCGCCTGCATGCCCATCAATCAACACACCGCCCCATCCATTGCGTGCCAGTATACTGCCATCTTTTTGAAATGATGTTTCAAAGTCTGTACGCTCTCTTACATTACGTTCAAGTTCAGGAAAGAAGTGTGCTAAAGCCTGTTCATAATTCCAGACATGTGTACAAGTTCCCACGCATGAACCAACGCCTTCCCAGGCCCAGAATTTATTATTCGCCCACCATTCGCAGGTTTCTGTTGCGAGTGTTGATAAAGGCATTAATAAACGTTGTGTGAGCCAGTAAGGAACAGTTGTGTTGTTATAATAAGTATCATGAAAAAGATGCGTTGCTTTTGAAAGACGATCATAATTTTTTTGCAGATATAGTGCCACATCTTCCGAACTGTTGAACCAGTTGCTGTACATATTGCCGATGATCGTAGCGCCATCCGTTGGCAAAGCCTCGTTCCAGTCGTTTGGTATAACATTCGTAACATCACTTCCAAAATAATAAGAAGGACGATGAGGAAAATACCATGTAAGAAGGAATGTAATTTCTTTTGTTTCTCCTGGCTTAAGATCAAATGATTCACCAACACTGCCCGTTAATTTATCTATTGCCGGTGTTGATGCTGAATCAGCATTATTATTATCATCAACACCTTTATAATCTGCATCGGCAAAAGCATTGTTTGATAAAACACTCAACGATGCATTGCCAAAATACGGATGGTTAGCCGGGTAGTACTTTTCTTTTGCAACAGGTATATCGCTAAATCCAACATCATCTAAATTAATGTGACCCCAGCCACCTTTATCTGCATCAACAATTTCAAAATGTGCCTGC
>JABDAV010000183.1 GCA_013289015.1 Bacteroidota bacterium
CTGGACTATATAGAAAACATACATATAGACTGGCTGAGCTTTGATAAAACATCTAATAAATACACAACTATAATTGATTATTGGATGAAAAAAGATATGCTTATTGTATAAAAGTTTTTGAAGGCATCTCCGGCTTAGTATCCCTGCCTCTAATGCGCTCATATTAAAGCTTCTTATTTCCTTACCTATGTACATCCGCCATCAGAACACAAATGTAGCTTCCCTCTCTCACTTGTGGAGAGGGACGGAGGGCGAGGTCTATGTTAAAACTGCGTTGCTCTTTCGTGTGTACATCAGCCATCAGAATACAAATGTAGCTTCCCTGCACCTTCTTAAATTAGTTTTGCTTACCGGGAAGAAAAAGAGCTTCTTGTATAAATTTATTCATAACGCATCCGCGGCTTTATATTTCCTTATGGAACAAACACCAGCTCATCAGCTACGGCACCATGTTCTTTTACAGTGACCTTAACCGGTTTACCGGCTGCATCCAGTGTAAAATCAAATACCAGGTCACGGTCTTTAGTAAAGAATGAGGTAGCTGACTGCGGGTATAAAGTATAGCTGTTCTTATCATCAGAAAATATTAATACCTGCGCTTCTTTTTTTAGTTTAAGTTGCCCGGACTGGTTGCTTTTGTAAGTACCGGTTAATTTATCCAGTTGTGTATTGCTCAACTGAACCTCTGTTCTTGTATTTATATAGGTTGCCTGGTGATGGTTGTAACTTAGAATCCGCGCCATCTTCCATACACCATCTTTTAATAACCAGAGGTGTGTAAAGTTGGCATCCCCATCCAAAAATTCAGGCCTGGCGTTTTGCGTAATATAAAATTGGTGTTCACCGGTTATAATAGCACCATACAATACATTGTTATTTTGCATGGGGAACACTTTTACAGTGCCGGGCACGGCCTCTCTTCTTAAATGGTAATTTACATTGCTGCATAAATTTTTTGACAGCGATCGTATTAACGCCGAAGCCCCTGAGGTGATGCCGCCTTTATCATGGTAGAATTCCACATCCTCCGTAAAATAATTTTTAAAGGCATTGGTATCGCAGTTATTATAGGCATTCCAGAAGCTACTGTCAAGGTGCAGTATTACAGCCGTTAAAGAATCCGGTGTTGTTTGCGCCGATACATTATGTATAATGAGGCAGGACAATAAGAGGACAAGTACACGTTTTCTGATGGTGTTGTTTTTGTTTTGCATAATACGATGATGCGTGTTGTTTATACACGCTGTTTAGTGCATGAAATAAAATAAATTAAATTGATTGATACTCTTATAGAGTACCGGTTTGGTTAAGTGGGGGAACTATTGTAGTTGGATTGTAAAAATAGGTTGTGCTGCCGGTGTGCAGGCAGTGTTTTGATAAACGGAAATGTGTGGGGTTTGAATGGCAGGAAACAAGCATGTATGAGGTTATTGAGCAACGGTAGCTGTGCTGTTCTTTTGGTATGAACGTCTGCCATCAGCATACAAATGTAGCTTTCCTCTCTCACTTGTGGAGAGGACGGGAGGGTGAGGTTCAATTTATTCTTCTTCATTTCTTCTGAAGCCTATTTGCCGTCGTGTAGTTTGTGGAGGAGTGAGCAATTGCTTAAGGTATTCAAATATCAATGCTATATCATCATCATGGCGGGTGAGTTTCTTTTCTATTTTTTCCAACTGCAAAAGGATGTCTTTATGTGTTAAGAGCAATTGTCTCATTTTTGTAAATACTCTTATTATTTGTATGTTCACGCTAATAGCAGTTTCACTGTTTAAAACACTGGAGAGCATAGCAACACCCTGCTCCGTAAAAGCATAGGGCAGCTTTCTGCGGCCTCCCCAACTTGATGTCGCATTTTGCGATTTCAAGTTTTCAAACTCTTCCTTGTTAGCTGAAACATGAAGTCTTCAGGAAACCGGCTTATGTTTCTTTTTACCTGTTCATTCAGGCGTCTGGTTACAACCTGGTACAATTGTGCAAGATCTTCATCAAGCATTACCTTTTGTCCTCTTAAGAAATAAATTTTATTCATTACAATTTCATCAGGAATAAGTATCGCTTTAATAGTTTTCACCATAAGGGTTGGGTTATTTAGTGTGGGTTTAAAATGCAGTTTCTTGATGGGCTTGTTTTTTATAAGCTAATATAAAGAATTCCTGTTTGCTGGTTTGAAGTTTTATCATGAAGGTAATAACAAAACCCATTAGCATGTAAGAATCGCCGCACCAGCATCTACATTTGCAGGTATATCAGGTATTCTATTGAACTATATATTTATATTTGAACTGCTATAACACAGCATGCTGCTACTTCATCGCCGTTGAATTTAGCGATTGCCCAAACAAATAAAAACATGCTTACTAAAAACGATCCTGCTGAAAACGGACCAAAGGAAACAGCCTGGCTAGAGGCATTCTGTGACGGGGTTTTTGCAATTGCTCATAAGAAGAAAAAAAGTAAAATAACAAAGCATACACCAGGAAAGCAGCAACGCATTTAAAATAAATTTCAGCCTGTTTTACAGCGGGTTCATTTTTTGAAGCCATGCAACTGTTCTTTGTAAAAAACCGGGGGGATCGAAGCGTGTTCCTATATACGCCTGTACACCATAAGAATTTTTGGAAAATCTTTGATCCAGTTGCTGATGCCCATAATATCTTG
>JABDAV010000184.1 GCA_013289015.1 Bacteroidota bacterium
GGCGCTGTTGTACTGGAACGCAATGGTAAATATGTAAAAGGAAAATACAGTTTAACCGGTGGAAGTGTTGGCCTGTTTGAAGGTAAAAGAATCGGTCGCGCAAAGAACCTGGAAAAGCTGCGGGAAGACATTACTGCGCAGGAAAAAATTGTAAATGAATTAAAAGCAGGCATTCAGAAAAAACACAATGAGGTTATTGGTTATAATGAACAATTAAAAGAGAATTTGATTCGCCAGACAGAAACTGAAATCAATCAACTTACGAATAATCTTTTTGCTGCGCGTAATAAAATGGAGAACCTGCAAAACATGCAGAACAATGCTGCAGATAATCTTGAAGATATGCGATGCCGTTTGCAAAATGAACAGGAAGTTATTGCAACATTGCGTGATGAGCTTTCAACTTTCAATGAAGAATTAGCCGCAACTACTGCAGCAATTAAAGAAGCCGAAGAAGCATATAAAAATGCAGAACAGGATTACAGAACAGCTTCAGGAAATTTTAATGAAACCAATATTGCTTTCACGCGTTTGCAAACAAAACTTTCTGCATTGCAGCAGGAAGTGAATTACAAACAAACGCAGTTGAAAGACCTGCACGTACAAATAGAACAAAACAAAACACAAGCCGCAGAAGTTGTAACACAAATAACAGAAAGCTCAGCAACGTTAGCTACAACAGAAGAAGCAGTGCATACTTTATTGCATACAAAAAATGTTGAGGAGAAAAAACTGAATGAAACAGATGCAGCATATTATAATCATCGTAATGCTTTGCAGGAAAAGGAAAGCGAGCTTCGCCATAAAACAAAGAGCAAGGAAATTGTTGACCAGTTATTGAATGAAATGAAAGATAAACTGAGTGAACTAAAGCTCAATCTTGCAGGAATGCGCGAACGTTTGCATGTTGAATTTAAAATTGACCTTGATGATATTTTAGATGAACCGCGCACTTCGTCATCAACAAGCGAAGAATTGCAGGCATCTTCAGATAAAATGCGCAAGCGTTTGGAAAATATTGGTGAAGTAAATCCAACAGCTATTGAAGCTTTTGTTGAAATGAAAAAACGTTATGAATTTATTCTTGAACAAAAGCAGGATTTGGTAGCTGCAAAAGAAAGTTTGTTGCAAACAATTGAAGAAGTTGAAGCAACAGCCAACCAGCAATTTCTTGATACATTCAATAAAGTACGTGAGAATTTCCAGCGTGTATTTAAAGCGTTGTTCACTGAAGAAGATACAGCAGATCTCATTCTTGAAAATCCTGATAATCTCGCAGAAACAAGCATTGATGTAATTGCAAAACCTAAAGGCAAAAAACCTTCTAGTATAACACAGTTAAGTGGCGGAGAAAAAACATTAACAGCAACTGCATTGTTATTTGCAATCTATCTGATTAAACCTGCGCCCTTCTGTATTCTGGATGAAGTAGATGCGCCGCTTGATGATGCAAACGTTGGTAAGTTTACTAACATGATACAACAGTTCAGCGATAACTCCCAGTTCATCATCGTAACACACAACAAAACAACAATGAGCACGGTTGATGTTATTTATGGTGTTACCATGCAGGAGCCCGGCGTGAGTAAATTGGTGCCTGTTGATTTCAGAAGTTTGAATTAACTAAACGTTGCTGGAACAGCATGCAGGAACTGCTATGAAAATGTATGACAGATGTGTTGCGATCCCGAATAGCTTCGCCGTTGGGACAATCGCACGGAACGATGCCATCTGTTCATTGGCTGGTACCAAAAAATCAAAGCCTTCATGACTACTGATTTTATTACACTTATTACAGATATTGCGCTTACACTCTCGTTCGTGATAGCGCTAGTTTTCGGCATTGCACAGGTTAAAGCTGCGGCAAGAGATCGTCGTGAAAGACTTACACTGGAAACATTACGCGCATTTCAAACAAGAGAATTTGCGCAACTGCTACAATATATTAATTCAAAAAAAATGCCGGTAAGCCAAAAGGAAATGATGGGGCTGCCTGCTGAAGAACAGGTTAACATGATTCAGTTTGGTCAGGAAATGGAGTCCCTCGGAATTCTTGTAGCGGAAAAAATTATTAATATTGATATAGTAGATAAAACACTTGGATCGTTTGTAACAACTTCATGGGAAAAATACAAACCTATGTTTGAAGATGTACGTGAAAAATCCAATGATCCTTTTCTTGGTGAATATTTTCAATGGCTTGCTGAGTACATTGATGACCGCATGAAACAAAATCCCCGTAAACCATTTCATCTTAAGGCTCAACAAATCAGTTAGAAATTTTATAGAGGCTAATCATAATTGCGGTATAGCCAACCCATTTTATCTAAAATAAATCACAAAGCACCGAGAACATAAACCACTTAAATTTGCTGCCCTGTTAAAAGAGTTTTTGCAATGAATGAAAAGCTGCAGCAGTTAGCAAGCATAATAGAAGGCGAGTTTTATACGGATGACACGATGCGTATTCTGTATGCCACCGATGCATCGGCATATCGTGAAATGCCATTGGCTGTTGCTGTTCCCAAAACAAAAGACGATATAAAGAAACTGATAGTATTTGCGCATGCTGAAAAAACTTCATTAATACCAAGAACTGCAGGAACATCGCTT
>JABDAV010000185.1 GCA_013289015.1 Bacteroidota bacterium
AAACAGTTGCTAAGATTTTAGGCGCTCATCCCGGTGAAGTATTTTTTACAAGCGGTGGAACAGAAAGCACAAATATGGCTGTGAATGCTGCTGTGAATGACTTAGGTTGTGAAAGAATTATTACTTCACCACTGGAACATCATGCAACACTGCACACGGTTGAAAACCTGCATCAACAAAAAAATATTGAGCTTGAATTTGTAAAGGTTTTATCTAATGGCCATGTTGATATGAATGATCTTGAAAGATTACTTTCATCATCAAACAAAAAAACATTGGTTACACTGATGCATGCAAACAACGAGATTGGCAACATAACTGATATAAATGCTGTGGGTGAACTATGTAAAAAATACCATGCGGTTTTTCACAGCGATACCGTGCAAACAGTTGGCCATTTTCCTTTCAATCTTCATTCGATGCCGGTTGATTTTATAAACGGCGCTGCGCATAAATTTCACGGCCCTAAAGGTGTTGGTATTATTTACATCAGCGAAAAAAATAAGATAAAACCATTTATACAAGGCGGTGCGCAGGAAAGAAATATGCGTGCAGGTACAGAAAATATTTACGGCATCGTTGGTTTTGCAAAAGCGCTTGAAATTGCAACAAAAAATCATGAAGCAGATAAAGCATACATAAATGATCTGAAACAATACATGATGCAGCATTTGTTTAACAACATTAAAAATGTAAGTTTTAATGGCGATGTTAAAGGCTGCAGTTTATATACTGTGTTAAGCGTCAACTTTCCAAAAACAGAAAAGAGCGAATTGATCCTGTTCAATCTTGATATAAATAATATTTGTGCAAGCGGTGGAAGCGCCTGCACCAGCGGCGCAAATGTAAGCAGTCACGTTATAAGCGCAATTGATCCAGAGGCTGATTATATAACGGTGCGTTTTTCTTTCAACAAGGATAATACGAAAGAAGAAATTGATACAGTTGTTGAAAAACTGAAAGAGTTTATTTAATGAGTGATCTGATTCATTACAATCATTGTCCTGCCTGCGGAAGTTCTGATATTGCTTTTGTTTTAAAAGCAAAAGATGAAACAGTAAGCAAAGAATATTTTGAGATCTGGCAATGCAACAATTGCAGGCTTCGTTTTACACAGGATATTCCGGATGAAAAAAACATAGGCAGTTATTATCAATCTTCAGCATATATTTCTCATTCCAATACTTCGCAGGGTTTAGTCAATAAATTATATCATACGGTTCGTTCGATCACGCTTCAATCCAAAAGAAAACTTATTGAAAAAAGCAGTAGAAAAAAGAAAGGCAATCTATTAGATATAGGTGCAGGAACAGGTGCTTTTGCTTCAACGATGAAAAAAAGCGGATGGAATGTTACAGCACTTGAACCTGACCCAACCGCAAGAACAAATGCACTAAAAGATTTTGCTATTGAACTGCAGCCAACAGAAAACTTATTTAGTCTTCCTCCAAAAACGTTTGATGTAATTACGCTTTGGCATGTGCTGGAACATGTACACGATCTGCATACATATCTTGATACATTTTTTTCTTTAATTGTTGATGGCGGCATATTGATTATTGCTGTTCCTAATTATACAAGCTACGATGCAAAAACATATTCGGATAACTGGGCTGCTTATGATGTGCCCCGGCATTTATATCATTTCTCTCCCGAAAGCATGAAGCGGCTTTTAAACATCCATCAATTCAAATTACTGCAGCAAAAACCTATGTGGTTCGACAGCTTTTATGTTAGCCTGTTAAGCGAAAAATATATTGCCGGAAAAAGCATCTTCATAAAAGCCTTTACCAATGGCGCTATTTCCAATCTAAAAACTTTAGGCAAATCCACGAACTGCAGTTCAATCATTTATATTGCCAAAAAATAATTTGGCATTGTATCTGCCTATTTCTCAAAAGATTTAAAAAAATCCTGCTTATAAGTAATTTCAGCTTTAGCAAACTATTATTGTAATTATTAAGAATAAAATAAACCTATTTGAACGCTAAAAAAATAACCGGGAAGATCTTGAAGGTTTTTGCATGGATTATAGGCATCATTATTTTTTTAATCCTGTTGATATATGTTTTAATACAAATACCCTCCGTTCAAAATTTTGCAAAAGATAAAGTAGTTGCGTATGTTCAGGATAAGATAAAAACGAGAGTGGAAATTGGCAGGTTAAGCCTTGATTTTCCCAAGAGGCTTGTACTGGAGGATATTTATTTTGAAGATCAAAAAAAAGATACACTTTTATATGGCGGAAAAATACGGGTTGATATCTCATTGTTCAAATTACTAAGCAGCGAAGTTGATCTTTCTTATCTTGAACTCAACAGTATAAAAGCAAATGTTTACAGGCTTAATCCCGATACTGTTTTCAATTATGATTACATAGTCAAAGCTTTTGCCGGCGAACAAAATAAACAACCACAGCCCAAGGACACTTCTGCTGCCATGAAGTTTAATATCGGGAAGATCGTGCTGAAAAATATCACTTTAAGATTTCACGATGATGAAACAGGCAACAATGCTTATTGTTATATCGGCAACTTCAACACAAGTATTAAAACTTTCGATCCTGATAAACTTATCTTCAAAATAAA
>JABDAV010000186.1 GCA_013289015.1 Bacteroidota bacterium
AAGCGAGGCTAATGAACTGATCGCAAAACCAATTGTGCTGAATTATGCCAAGCTTAACGAGAATACAGGTCTTGCGCCTTATTTCAGAATGGAATTAGGTGAAGAAATGAAACAGTGGTGTAAAACGCATACCAAGCCCAACGGTGAAAACTATAATCTTTATTTAGATGGTTTAAAGATATATACCACCGTCAATCCCAAAATGCAGTTGTATGCTGAAGAAGCTGTTGCCAAACACATGGCTTACATGCAAAAAATACTCGGCTCACAAAAAGATATTAAATCAGGTTCGGTTTGGCAAGGCCATGAAAATGTGCTTGAAGCAGCAATGAAAGCAAGTGATCGTTGGAAAAACTTGAAAGACGCCGGCGTGTCTGATGCAGATATCAGGAAAACATTTTTTGTTCCAACCACTATGAAGGTTTTTGCATGGAATAATGATGACCGCGAAAAAGATACTGTGATGACGCCCTACGATTCTATTAAATATTCAAGGCAGATATTGGAATGCGGCTTTATGGCAATGGATCCTTTAAGTGGTTACGTAAAAGCCTGGGTGGGTGGCGTTGATTTTAAAACATTCAAGTTTGATCATGTTAATATAAACACACGCAGGCAGGTGGGTTCAACTATAAAGCCTTTGTTGTATAGCCTTGCAATTGAAGATGCAGGATTCACACCAAATACAATGGTGGTTGATCAGCAGCAGACTTTTGGTCAATATGGTTTTGTGCCTGCAACCGCTACTTCCTGTACAGGCAGAACAATGCCTATGAGCGAAGCATTAATGTGGAGCCGTAACTGCGCCACTGCTTACATCATGAAACAACTCGGCGGCGATAAAGACAACCAGGGTGCACAGCGTTTCCTGGATTTCTTAAAGCTGTGCAATGTGCAAACATCTAAAATAGATCCATATCCTTCTATTGCTTTGGGTGCATGTGAGATCTCGCTGTATGAAATGTTGCAGGCATACAGCATGTTTCCCGGAAGAGGCTTTAATGTGAAGCCCATGTATATTACACGCATTGAAGATAAAAATGGCAATGTGTTGGAAACACGAACTTCGCAACGCAAAGAAGTTATAAGTGATGTTACCGCCTATTATATCATCAATATGATGGAAGGCGTTGTGCGGTCAGGAACCGGAAGAAGAATGTGGAGTTATGGAGTGAAAGGTCCTATTGCGGGTAAAACAGGTACCACAAATGATAACAGCGACGCATGGTTTATTGGTTATACGCCACAGTTGCTTTGCGGTACATGGTCTGGTTGTGATGATCGTTTCATACGCTTTAACAGCACCACAAACGGCCAGGGCGCTTCTGCGGCGCTGCCTGTGTGGGCTTATTTTTATAACCAGGTAGAAAATGATAAGACCTTGCCTTATTCCGATACAGCTGATTTTGCAAGACCTGATTCCGGCCTGGAAGAACCCAATTATGATTACCTGAACAATTCGCAATTGGATCTTGGCGCTCAGGGCAACAATGTAGGTAATGGCCAGTCTTCAGATTATGAACAGGGATACGATAATACCAATCCGCAGAATATAAAGCCGGAAAGCAGCACACAGCAGGATCAATACGATAATACTTTACCAACCGGCGAACCTACTAACCAACCGGCAAACAATAACAGTAAAAATTCTCCAAACAAAAATAATCCTCCAACTAAACCACCTGTTGATACGCCTCAAAAGCCAAAAGCCCTTATGCCTAAGAAAGATGGTGGCGGAAACCAACGTTGAATCTTTTTACTGATAATTATAATAATTAAAACCTTATTACCCTGGTAACGGGGTTAATAGTAAACTAACATACCTTATTATCTTATTTCACGTGCATAGCAGCAACACCTTCTAACTGCATAAAGCAACAGGTAACAAACTACACAGGTTTCACCAGCTCATGCGTTAGGCGCCTCCTGCGGTTCGGTCTCGCCATAGGCGAGATTGAAAAAATCCGAAGGATATTTTTTCAAAGAAGCGCAGGCAGCGCCGTTGCATGAGCGAGGCCCAGCGGCCATGAGCGAAAAATATTTGTTACTTAAGCCACACAAGAAAATTGAATACTATATTGAAAACATTGAATGAGATATAAGATAAAAATATTAAAGCCACCCGAAGGCGGCTTTTAATATGGTTGCATTCAGGATTTTGTATGCAACTCCGTTAAGGCTTGTCTATAGCAACGATTGAAAGTGCATTGAAGCTGGTATCGTTCAAAGGATACTGATTCCCGTTCACTACCTGGAAAAACTGTATGCCCAATACAAGAAACAAAGGCAGGTTGCTGCCTGCTGTAACGGTATTGGCCAGTGTTATAGCTGCAGTAAGCGCCTGGTTCAACGGCAATACAACGGATGAAGTGTTGGCTGATACAAATTTTTCACCATCAAAATCAATGGCTGCACCCGCCGACAACAATTTAAAATGTGTAGTGCCCGCGGGAGCAAGAATAGTTGTAGCAGGAACAAAGGCAGGAACGGTAACGCTCAGTGCCCCTGTGGCCCTGTCAATGGCTGTAGTGTACGGCACATTGAAGATAGTGTTGAGTGCAGCGTTCACGTTGAACTC
>JABDAV010000187.1 GCA_013289015.1 Bacteroidota bacterium
TTATTTGAAGTGAATAGCCTGGCGATAAAAAAATTAAGAGCGCATATAATTGCCAATAATTATAGTGCACACAGTTCAGTTTTATTTGTATATGATGATCTAAAGATCACTGCGCTTAAAAAAGATGATGGTTCAAAACAATTGAAGAAAAGAAAATTTATCAGCTTCGTTGCAAATACCTTCATCATAAACAAGTCGAACAAACCAGATGATGCGCAACCGGAATTTGTTACGTACAATCGCGATCCGCATCGTTCATTCTTCTCGTTGATCTGGAAATCTTTATTACAGGGCATTAAAGGCACTGCATCGTAATACTGTAAAATGTATTAAAAATATATAATAATTTTTACGGCCATCAGCGGGAATTAAATTTTTGGGCAATATTTTTGTATCACTTTGCCCGAATTGCAACAAATAATTTCCTTTTGCCGCTTAAATTTTCTAAAAACCTGATAATGGTAAATCAAAAACGTTTTCTTTTAGTTGATGACGACGAAGATGATATTTGTGTATTTAAAGAAGTGCTGGAAGATGTAAATCCTTCCATTGACCTGGCCTGTGCAGGAGATGGGAAAGAAGCACTTAAATTGTTGAAACAGGAACAAAACAAATTACCTGATATAATATTTTTAGATCTCAACATGCCACTCATGGGTGGTAAAGAATGTCTTTGTGAATTAAAAAAAGATCCGCAGTTGAAGCGCATACCTGTTATTATGTATACAACTTCGTCTCAATCTAAAGATATTGAAGAAACTATGCTTAATGGCGCTATTTGTTTCATAACAAAACCAACCAGCCTGAGAGAATTAAAAAATATATTATCGTCTATTTCGCATAATATAAATAGCGATCTCGAAAAATGTTTACGCACATTAAGTGATACTTCGGGTACATTTATTGTTTGTTGATTAATTATATTGAATGTTTTTGTACGTTGCAAAGAGTCTTACATTCACTGCAAATAATTGCTTTTCCTTAATGATACTTATAGTTGATGATAAAAAAGAAAATTTATTCTCTTTAAAAACACTGCTACAGCTACACCTGTATGATGCCGACACAGCTGAATCGGGTGAAGAAGCGTTGAAAAAAATTCTCAAAAACGAATATGAGCTTATCATCCTTGATGTACAGATGCCGGGAATGGACGGCTATGAAGTAGCAGAAAATATTACCGGATATAGTAAGTCGAAAGATATACCTATAATTTTTCTTTCGGCAGTTAATATTGATAAGCGTTTTATTACAAAAGGATATAATTCCGGAGGTGTTGACTACATTACCAAGCCGTTTGATCCCGAACTGCTTTTATTGAAGATCAAAACATTTTCAAGATTATATAAGCAAACAAAAGAGCTCAACGATATTAAATCAAACCTTGAACAAAAAGTTGAAAAAAGAACTGCGGAATTAAACCATGCTAATGAAGAACTTCAAACAAGCAATGCAGAATTACAGCAATATGCTTTTATAGCTTCGCACGATCTGCAGGAACCTTTAAGAAAAATAATAACGTTTAGCCAGATCCTTAAAGAACGTTTTAATGCCAACGATGATGCAGCTCAATATATAAACAGGATCATTACTTCATCAGAAAGAATGAGAACGCTGATAAATGACCTGCTTAATTATTCCAAGCTTACTATTACACCTGAATTTGTAAAAACACCTTTAAACCTCGTTGTGCAGGATACAATTACAGATCTTGAGGTTTCTATAAAAGAATCATGCGGAAAAATTATTGTTGAACAAATGCCATCATTGAAGATCATACCCGATCAAATGCGGCAGGCATTTCAAAATATAATCAGCAATGCTATTAAATTTTCAAAGCGCGGTACTCCGCCGGTAATAAACATATGGAGTGATTTCACAAACGAAAAATCGGCGGAAAGCATGCCTTCACCAAACGGCAGTTACTGCAGAATTTACATAAGCGATAACGGCATCGGGTTTAATAAGCAATACCTTGATAAAATTTTTACCATGTTTCAACGCCTGCACGCAAGGTCTGAATATGAAGGCACAGGCATTGGATTAAGCATCGTAAAAAAAATAATTGAAAAACATGATGGCATTGTAACCGCAAGAAGCGCAGAAGATGAAGGCGCAACTTTCATTATAATTTTACCTTTAAAGTAATCAGCCATCTTCTGTTACAGTTTACGTTTTAAATTAAATGTATGAATTCTTCTCTCAAGCGAAATCTTTTAATCTTATATGGAATTTCTTTTTTATTACTGATCATTAGCGCTGTTGCTTCGTATTCAAGCATTACCAATTTACTCACCAGCCAAAAGAGTGTTGAGCATACAAGCCTGGTTTTAAGCAAGCTTGATAGTGTTATTTCTGTTTTGAAAGATGCCGAAACAGGTCAACGCGGTTTTTTACTTACTGACAATGATGACTTTCTTGAACCATATAACTATTCAATTCCAAAAGCACACAGGATAATTACAGAATTAAAGGATCTTACCACAGGTAATTCATTGCAACAAAAAAGCTGCAATGAGTTGAATAATGTTATCATGCTCCGCATATCAGGCCTGCAATTGCTGATCGATAAC
>JABDAV010000188.1 GCA_013289015.1 Bacteroidota bacterium
TAAAATCAACATCAAAAAATATTTGCTTTTTTATTATTGGTGACGGTGTTTTAAAAAACAAATTCAAGCTATTGTAAGTCTTTAAATATTAGTTATACAGAAAAACACAGGCGATCCGGGAAATATAATTTTTACTTCGTGGATTGAAGATATTATGCCTGCAATGTAGGCTATGGATATCGTGACGCTTACTTCTGTTAACGAAGGAACACCATTAAGTTTAATTGAAGCACAGTATTGCGGCTAACCTGTTGTAGCAACGAATGTAGGAGGCGTACGGGATACTCTAATTGATGGGAAACAGGTTTTTTGGGTAAATCAAATAATCAAGATACAATGGCAGAAAAATTGAAACTGTTTGTTGAAAATGATGAGCTTCGTGTATCAATGGGAAGAAAAGCTGCTGTGTTTGCTACTGAAAATTTATCGAAAGAAAAAGAAGTTGAAAATTATAAGTAATTGTATAAACAATTGCTACAATTTAAAAATGTTGCGCATTCTATAGAGGAAAAACTTTTTATTGAATAAAATATAAGCTTGCAAAACATGAGCAAAAACATTTTAATAACAGGCGGTGCGGGTTTTATAGGTTCGCATGTGGTGCGCTTATTTGTAAATAAATATCCTGGTTACAAAATTGTAAACCTTGATGCACTTACATATGCAGGTAACCTTGAAAACTTAAAGGATATAGAACAGGCACCTAACTATGCATTTGAACACGCGAATATTTTAGAACCTGGTGTGTTGCAGGAAATTTTTGAGCAACACGATATAACTGATGTAATTCATCTTGCAGCGGAAAGCCATGTAGACCGGTCTATTCTTTCGCCGATGGATTTTATTTATACCAATATTATCGGCACAGTAAATCTTTTAACCGTTGCAAAAAATTACTGGAAAGAGAATTTAGATAAGCATCGTTTTCATCATGTATCAACAGATGAGGTTTATGGCACTTTAGGCGATGAAGGTCTTTTTACAGAACAAACAGGCTACGCTCCCAATTCTCCTTATTCATCACGCCAACTTTTAATTTTCCGTTTTGCAGGTATACTCTGTTTACATCTGTTATTTCATATTCGCCACGCGGAGATGGCTGTATGTTTTTTGCAATTTGTACTACTTCGTTATCATAAAAATATAAACCAGGCACTGCATAATTTGATTTAGGTGTTATTGGTTTTTCTTCAATTGATAAAGCTTTAAAATTCTGATCAAACTCAACCACGCCGTACCTTTCAGGATCACTTACTTCGTAAGCAAAAATTGCAGCGCCGTCAATATTATTAAAAGATTGAACGAGTTTGCTGAAGCCTGAACCATAAAAAATATTATCACCTAAGATCAACGCTACTTTATCAGCACCAATAAAATTTTCACCAATTACAAAAGCCTGTGCAAGACCGTTTGGCTTTTCCTGGATGGCATAAGAAAAATTACAACCCAGTTCTTCACCTGTTCCCAATAAACGCCGGAACTGTGCCGAATCATCAGGCGTTGTTATGATCAACACATCCTTAATGCCTGCAAGCATTAACACAGAAAGCGGGTAATAGATCATTGGCTTATCATACACAGGCATAATCTGCTTGCTTATACCTTTCGTGATCGGATATAAACGAGTGCCTGAACCACCTGTGAGAATTACTCCTTTCATAATTATAAACGATGTAAAATATCCGCGAGATAAAAATTTTTCTGATCTTTTTCTGACAATATCAATTCATCTTTCAGCAATTGCCAGTTGATATTCAAATCAGGATCATCATACATTATTCCTATTTCAGATTCTTTGTTGTAAAAATTGTCACACTTATAAAAGAAAACTGCTTTATCACTTAACACAACAAAGCCATGTGCAAAACCTCTTGGAATATATAATTGCTTATGATTTTGCTGCGTAAGTTCTATTGCAAAATAATTACCGAAAGTGGGCGAATATTTACGCAGATCAACTGCAACATCCAGCACACTACCTTCTAATACACGCACTAGTTTTGACTGCGCATTTGCACCTGTTTGCATGTGCAATCCGCGTAATACACCACGTGTAGAAGATGATTGATTATCCTGCACAAACTGTGTATTAGCGCCTGTCAACTCCTGGAATTTTTTTGTATTAAAGCTCTCGAAAAAATAACCACGATCATCTTCAAAAACAGTGTCATGAATAACGTAGCAATCTTTAAGGGACGTCTGTTCAATCTTCATTATCGGTTGCTGTATTGTTCGGTATAATAGTTTTGATATTCACCGCTGGTTACATGTTTTAACCAGTCTTCATTTGCAAGATACCAGTCAATTGTTTTGCTTAACCCTTCTTCAAAAGTTACTGAAGGTTTCCATCCTAATTCTTTGTTGATCTTTGTTGCATCAATGGCATAACGCAGATCGTGGCCCGGCCTGTCTTTTACATAAGTCATCAACGCTTCACTTTCACCTGGTGCACGATTTAATTTTTCATCCATCAGTTTGCAAAGCAATTTTACAAGATCAATATTTTTCCATTCATTAAAGCCGCCAACATTATAATGCTC
>JABDAV010000189.1 GCA_013289015.1 Bacteroidota bacterium
CGCACCCAATTTATCCAGTGAAGCGAAGAATGCTTTGCCATTGTTTGTTTCTGTAAACTCTGTTACAAAGCGCTGCAAATAAGGATCGCTTGCTATCATAAATGTAGTGATAGGAATTTTTAATTTCTTACACTGTGCAGCCAGGTTCAAACAACGGTTGGTGATCTTTCTGTCAAGCCCGAACGCATTTTTATAATACCGCTTGCCGATCTTTAAACAGGTTGGTTTTCCATCGGTAATCATAAAAATTTGTTTGTTGGGATTTCTTCTCCGGCGCAAAATATCCATTGCCAGTTCTATACCCGCAACTGTATTGGTATGATATGGGCCTACCTGGAGGTAAGGAAGATCTTTAATTTCAACCGGCCATGCATCATTGCCAAACACTACAATATCCAACGTGTCTTTAGGATATTTTGTAGTGATGAGTTCGCTCAGTGCCATAGCTACTTTTTTTGCAGGCGTTATTCTATCCTCCCCGTATAAGATCATGCTGTGCGAAATATCGATCATGAGCACCGTTGACGTTTGTGCTTTAAAATCTGTTTCGCGAATCTGGAGATCATCTTCAAACATCTGGAAACTTTCCACACCGTGATTTATCTGTGCATTGCGAATGCTTTCTGTAAAATCAATCTGTTCAAGCATATCTCCAAACTGGAACGGCCGGTGGTCAGGACTTATTTCATCACCTTGCCCCGGTTTATGGGTAGTATGATCTCCCTGTTTACTTTTTTTAAGTTTACCGAAAATTTCTTCCAAACTCTTCTTACGTATGCTTTGTTCACTTTTTGCAGTGATCTCTATTGCACCGGTTTCATTGTTATCTTTTATGTAACCATTGCGTTTAAGATCTTCTATAAAATCGCCCATTCCATATTCATCATCGGTAAGTTGGTATTTTTTATCGAGTTCATTCATCCACTGCAAAGCTTCATTTACATCGCCACTTGTGTACGTTAATAATTGAAGGAAAAGGTCGAGCAGTTGCTCGAATTTGCTTTTGCCGTCAGCTGCAGGATCAAATTTTACAAAGCGGTTTCCGATCATAGGTGTAAGCTACAGAAAAAATGGTATAATAAAAAGATAACAAATTGTGACGACAGAAAGTTTACATCACAAGTAATAAAAATAAAAATTAAGTGCTATTATGCCTGTGCAGTAGGCCCGCCAAAGTTCAATGGTATTTCTACCTGTTCAAGATCTTGTATTTTTCCATGAACACTTTCATAGCGTTCAATATTTTCCTGCATGGCGCGCATAAAACGTTTTGCATGCATAGGCGTAAATATTATCCTGGATTTTACTTTGCTTTTAGGTGTGCCCGGCATTATGTTTACAAAATCAATTACAAATTCTGCGTGGCTATGTGTTATAATGGCGAGATTAGCATAGGTGCCTTCAGACACTTCTTCACTTATTTCTATGTTTAGCTGGTTCTGTTGCTGAGGCTGATCTGCCATATAGTAAATTTTATTGCTGCAATGTTAGTGATTCTTCTACAATCCGTTCATCACCGTTTAAATTTTTATACCGGCTTCTGATATAAATATTTTTTGTTGTGGGGTCAAAACTTGATGAAAGCACCATAAAAGATCCGGCCTGTATTGAGTTTAGTATTACAGCATTGGGATGTACAATTAAAGAATTATCATCTGCTGAAAGACTCAATACATATTGCCACCCGTTAGCACCAATGTCAGCATAATCTAAAGTTGAAGTACCATCCGTTCCGGGTACAAGATCTTTGTTCACTGTAAATGTATCAACAGACTGAATATTATCGCTGGCAGTATCTCCTATATATAAAACTCTTTTTCCTGTTGAAGTGTATTGTCCTGATAATACGGCATCCTGTGTATGAAGGTATATTACGTTAGCGCTTGTGTCAATTTCATATTTATTGGTTACACTGATAATTCTTACAGGCAATAAATAATTCCCGCCATTTAAAAATTGTTTATTAAAAGTAACGGGAATAGTATCGTAAGCAGTTGAATCCGACGCTATAAAAGTTTTTTGAAAAGTATAACTCTGGGCAGGCATTGCCTCGTAATTGGTTCCGTATCCTGTATTATACGATTGGCGGTAACTGTCATCCACACCAAGTGTGACAGTCGTCGTATTTGAAGGAAGGAAGGTGGAAGAAATAACCATATCATACGTTACTGTATCTTCTGCTGAAAATAATATGAGGCCATTATTAAAATTGGATACGCCCCCATTAAAAAAATAAAAATTAGGAGTAGTATCAACAGTTGAATCTTTTTTGCAGGAGAAACAATAACTTATAATACCTAATACCACAATCGACTTTAACAACCGCATTCTAAAAAAATTTTGCGGCAAAGCTAAATGTTTCTGCAAAGCAGGCTTTTACGTATTTGTATAGTTAATGTTAATTACGGGAGTAAAATTTTATATTTTAGCTGCTTATTTTGAAATGCAGGCTTTTGCCATTTTAGTTACCACAAACACCAAACAAAAAGCTAAAGCTTATAAT